>JBIJCY010000129.1:0-7478 GCA_044344385.1 Rhodocyclaceae bacterium
ATGACTGTCGGATCATCGGCGGCATGCGCCACCCAGCCGGCGGAGAAATAGTTGAAACGTTTGAAATCGCTGAGCACGCGTTTGTCCTCACGTTCGGCCGGCGACAGATCCTGTTCGCCGAGCAGGGTCACCGTGCCGCCCGGTTTCCAGCGAACGGTATCGCCTCCGATTGCCCGGATGCGATCCATGTGGAGCGTGTTGCCCGACTGGTAGCTTGAACGCCAGATCAATGGATTGCCGACCGTCGGGAACATTTCGGCACGGGTGACGATGTGACCGCGCGATGCAGCGATTTCCTGTTGAACAGTAAGCGCCCGCTCACGCTGCCAGGCTGCGCCGCCAACGTAGGTAAGCCCGAGAATGAGCGCGATGATTGCGGGTGCGCGCGCATTGCGGCGTACGGCAAAGATCAGTCCGGTTAGTAATATCAGTGTCAGCAGTGGCCCGACCGTGGTCACCCAGTGCCACGATGTGCGCAGTGGCGAAAATGGCCAGAGCAGATGCGTGCCGTAGTTGGTGCAGGCGTCGAGTAGTCCGTGTGTGGCATAGCCCAGGCAGCCTGCCGCAAAGAGCCCTCGCCAGTTCAAGCGGTAGCGTTTTTGCGCCAGCCAGGGCAAAGCAGCCAGGAAGCCGCCAATGGGTATGAAGGCAAACGAATGCGTGAAATGCCGGTGATACTCGATCGCCAGTAAGGGGTCGGTTGCACTCTTGATCAGGATGTCGGCGTCGGGCAGCAGGCCACCCAGCGCGCCGATTATCCAGGCCTGACGCCCGAGGCGCGGGCCGAGCGCGGCTTGAGCTGTCGCCGCGCCGAGCAGCGCGTGTGTTAGAGGATCCATGTATTTTTTTGCAGAGGAGGGAATGTCACTGATTATCCCCGATCAGCGGGCGCAGCGACTCATTGGTGGGCTTTGCTCAGGCGATGGCCGGATTGTGGCACTGTTTGATGCGGATCAACGAAACCCGACTAATTTAGTCGGATACTTGCGCATCCGTGCGATTGGCCGGAAAACTTATTCGAGGACGGAAAATGCAGAAGCGACTGGAAGGCAAAATTGCGGTTGTTACGGGTGCCAGTAGCGGGATCGGGCGCTCCATCGTCGAGCACTACGTGGCTGAGGGCGCCACGGTGGTTGCCTTTGCGCGCAACCTGGAAGCGCTTGGCGAACTGGCAGCGGCACATCCGGGCAAGGTGCTTGTTGTCGGCGGCGACGTGACTCGTGCCGAAGATTTACAGCGTCTGGTCGATGAAACCGTCAAGACATACGGAGCTGTTGATATTGTTGTGCCCAATGCGGGAATCGCTCGTGTTGTTTCATTTGAGGACAGCACGGCAGAGGCCTGCAATACGCAGTTCTCGGTCAATCTGTTCGGCGCGATCGAGACGGTACGCCGCTTTCTGCCGCACATCCGCAAGGGTGGATCGGTGCAATTCATCACCACCTTCCTCACGCAGGTTGGCTTCCCCGGTCTGTCGATATACAGTGCCAGCAAGGCAGCGCTCAAGTCGTTCTCGCAAACGCTGGCGGCAGAGCTTGCGCCGAAGGGTATTCGTGTCAATTCGATTGCCCCGGGCCCCATCGGTACGCCACTTTGGGGAACAGTTGGCTTGCCGCCTGACGTGCTCAATGTTGTTGCGCAGAACGTTACAGCCCGTCTGATGCCGGGTGCGTTTGGTCAGCCGGAGGATATTGCGCAGATGTCGGTTTTTCTGGCTTCGGATGCGGCGAAAAATATTTACGGGCAGGAAATTGTGATCGACGGCGGTTACACGATCGCCTGAGTCCGGGAGCCTGAGGTCAGGCAGGGGGGCGTTGCTCTGTTGTCAGGGCTTCAGGCAAGTCTGCCTGACTGAATATTCGAGGCGAAATTCAGACCGGAATTTTCTTTGGCAAGTTGTCCGGGCCGCTGCTACAGCGTGGCAACGCTATTTACTGATGCGAGTGATTTTCGATCCCTCGAAAGTCAGGTTGTACATCAGTCCCTTGTTGGAAAAGATGAAGCCGATGATTGGTTGCTTGGCTGTTTCGGTGTCGATGGACCCGCCGGCGCCCAGCGTTGCCAGCGCCACACTTCCGTCAACCCCTGCTGTCCATCCCTGACTATTGCGGAATTCATTGAGCACTTTGTCGTTCATGAACAGGACAATCTGGCTGCGTGCCTGGGCACCCAGCTAGAAACCGATCGAAGCAGCCGCGATGTTGTAGTAGGCAACAGGCTTGCCCTGCACCAGTAAAGCGCCTTCACCGAATTCTCCGCCGATGCCGATCCCGGCTTTGATGACGCTGGGGAAAACCAGCATGCCGGAAGCCTTTTTTGACAGTTCGGCACCGGCGCTGGTCTGCTTGCGGAAATTCTGGACCGCTTCCCTTACCTCGGCATTGATTTCTTCTTTCGAGGCGGCCGGCACGGCGCTGGCGAATACAAGGAGCAGGGTCGCAATAATGGCACGCATGGTGATCGCCTCTTTGAAGTGAACGAGAAGCTTACTTTAGCACGCAGGGTGTGTTCGCTTGAGGTTGCGCCAACGCGTAATCAGCAAGCCCGTAGTGCGGTTGCTGATCAGCATGCTGCGGATGGGAAAGGCCGCACCGACAGCGAAACACCGCACGATGTCTTCACGAAACAGCTAAACTTCTGCCATGCCTTAGCCGAAATATAGATTTGAATCTGCCTTTTGATATCAGGATGGCATTCAGAATACGTACGCACAACCCGGTAGGAGCAAACATGCCAATCAACACCGTGAACATGGGTGGATTCTGTTTCAAGCATTTGATGTACAAACCAGCCTTGCTGTCGCTATGCGGCCTGCTGTCGCTCGCCGCCTGCTCTCCCGCGGTCGTCTATACGGACGTCCCGCGAACGGCAGCGCCCTATAATGAAGTCCCGCTCAGTTCAAACTTTCCCACCAGCGCCCAGTTACAGCTACAGGCTACGCAGCATTGGGCAAACATTGCTGATGACACCGGCAAAGCGATCACTGATTTGTTGGGTAAGGAGTCTATCTGCAGTCCGGGGGGTAAACCATGTAAGGCTGTTTTCATCAATCCGTCGGCGGTGGTTACCGAGTTCAGCCGTACCTTCCATAATCAGCTCATAACCACCATGGTGACCAGTGGACTGAATGTAAGCAAAGTTCCTGAATCCTCCATTCAGATCGATATCGACGTCCAACCCGTGAGCTTCGTGCCGAACCGGCCGCAGTATCGGCATGCCGGCGTAGCGAAGGAACTCGGTCCGGGCGTCTGGGCTCTGCGCGATGTAGTCACGGTGAAGCAGAACGATGCGAGTGACGTCTCTGAAGAGAAGAATGCCCTGCATTGGTTCCGTACGGAGTTTTCTGCCGGGCCAACCCCGCAGATGGAGATTGTTGTCACGGTCTCAGCAAGCAGCAGAAACCGCTACCTGGCCCGGACGACAAATGTTTATTACGTCACCGACGGCGACAAGCGTTTGTATGACCAGAAGATGTGTTCGATGATTCAACCTTGCGTTGTCGATAAGGGACCGCCTGTTCGTACCCGCGTTGTTGCCATCACCGGCGACTGTCCGCCGGGCAAGCCCTGCCGTGATGGAGAAGTCGGGGCAAAAGCGGCGAAGGGGCAGAAATAATGGCGTCGATCTGCCGATTGAGCCTCTTTCTAGCGATCTGCGTGTGCGCAACTGCTTGCACCAGGCAGATGTTTTCAATGACGCCGTCTGATCCCTCTTATCTGTCGACAACACAAAATTCAGGGTTGATTGATGTCAACTATCAGGCCATTGATGCGCTGGTTTCCCGCGCGGGTCCGTCGCTGGCGACGGACGTGCCGGTGATTGTTGCGACTATTGTCAACATCAATGCGCTGGAAAAGACCTCGACACTTGGCCGTATCATCTCCGAGCATGTGCTTGGGCGCTTGTCTCAGGCGGGTTATGGCGTGGTCGAACTGAAGGTCCGCGACCAGGTGTATCTGAAGCGGCACGAAGGGGAATTCGTGCTTACCCGAGAAATTCGAGACCTGGCGCGAAATCACAACGTCCAGGCGATGGTTGTCGGCACCTACGCAGATGCGGGCGACCGTGTTTTTGTCAGCATCAAAGTTGTTGAGGTTGATGGCAGCCGCATCCTCAGTGCGGTGGATTACGTGATCAACAAGGATAGTGTCGTGCGCTCGCTGCTTAGCAAGCCTGGAGAGTAGGTCAATAACATCTTCGGGACGTCTGCTATTGGCCGTGGCTCAGAATCCCGCAAGCATGCAGTCGGGAGGCGTTGGCTGAAGAAGGCGGGATGACCCCGCCTTCATTCAACTGGACGCTTGTTAAGTTGGTTCAGCTAGCCTTCTCGCAGCCCAGTGCCTTGACGCTCATGAAGTAGCTGGTGCCGGCCGGGCAATCGATGGCCTTCTCGGGTTTTGCGGCGCCTTTCTTCTTCGGCGTGCAGGTGTAGCTGCCGTCTTTCGCGGCTTTGCCTTTCAGCATCCAGTCGGTTGGGCAGGGGCTTGTTGCTGGCGCGGTGGCCGTCTTTGTCGCGGCTGCGGCGTCAACAGTGATCATGTACTTAACTTTGCCCATGCAGCCGAGGTAGGTTTCGGCGCGCTTACCGTCTGCCTTGATTTCGTAAGTGCCGGGTTTGCTGTAGGTGTGCTGGAAAGTGAGCGGGAAAGGCTTGTGGTTGCCGCCGACTTTTTTCGGTTTTTCGCGGTTGCCATCGCCCCAGTTCAGATCGAGACCGCACATGCCTTCAGCAGCATTTTGGGCGTCGATGGTGATCGTCACCGCCTGCCCGACTTTGGCCGGGGAAGGTGAGGCAGTGATTTTTTCAATCGTCGGCGCATCGGCAAAAGCGGGTGAGATGGGCAGCACAACAGGCAGTACGAGGGCGAGCAGGGCGGTCAGTAACTTGCGCTTCATGAGGCTTCTCCTTGGGGTGAAAAGGGGGGGGTGTGCGGCGTGATACGTGTGTGCCGTGTCGCAGTATAGTGCGCTTAGCCCGGGTTGAATACCCGTTCCCATAGGGCCCTGACCGCTTCGATGCGGCGCGTCACAGCGGTACGCTCGGTTCGCCCCTTGGCGTTATCGCTCAGCCGGATGGCATGCTGCATGCGGCGGTATTCACGGTAGGCGTCACGCACTGGATCGGCAAGTGCTTGTGGAATCAGGTCAAGCCCTGCGGCGATCCTGAGTAGTGCAATGTTGCCGACATTGCCGCACAGTTGCGGATGCGTGTGCGCGTAGCCGAGTACCAGATACTGGACAATGAACTCGACGTCAATAATGCCGCCCGGATCCTGTTTCAGGTCGAAGAAATCCTCGCTGTTCAAGGCGTGACTGTCGAGCATTTTCCGGCGCATGGTCAGCACGTCTTCCTTCAACTTCTCAAGGTCACGCGGTTGGCGCAGGATTCTGATGCGGATCGCCTCGAACTGTGCGCCGACTTCAGGATCGCCGGCGCAAAAGCGGGCACGCGTCAGCGCCTGATGTTCCCATGCCCAGGCATGGTTTAACTGGTAGTCGCGGAAGGCCTCGATTGAGCAGACAAGCATACCGGCATCGCCGTTCGGGCGCAGGCGCAGGTCGGTTTCAAAGAGAAGGCCGGCCGAGGTCTGGCTCGACATCCAGGTGTTCATGCGCTGGGCAAGGCGGGCGTAGAGTTCGCCGGCACCCGGTTCGGGGTCGTCGTGCAGGTAGACGAGGTCAAGGTCGGAGGCAAAGCCCAGTTCTTTGCCTCCCAGTTTGCCGTAGCCGATGACGGCAAATTTTGGTTGGAACTCGGGGTGCGGGTGGCGGTGCTTCAGCTTGCTCCAGCACAGATCAAGCGTCGTTTGCACCATGATGTCGGCGAGCATGGCCAGATGGTCGGAGAGATGCTCCAGCGTATGCAGGCCGGCGAGATCCTGCACCAGCAGGCGGAAAACCTGTTCGTGGTGGGCTTCGCGCAGGATATCCATCTGCCGCTCGGCATCGTCGTCATGCTCGGACAGTCGCTGGCGCAGCTCGTTGTGGAAGCCTGGCCAGTCGATGTCGACTTCGTAGATGCGCGGGTCGAGCAGTTCGTCGAGCAGAATCGGATGACGCGTCAGGTAGGCCGCCGCCCACGACGAACTGCCGATCAGCTCGGCGACTTTCATCAGCGCTTGCGGGTATTGTTGCAAGAGGGCGAGGTAGGCGCCACGGCGGCTGATTGTTTCGAAAAAATCGAGCCCACGTTGCCAGGTAGCGTCGGGTGTTGGTGTGGCGGCAGCGGCGTCGATCAGCCGTGGTCCGAGCGCGTCGAGTCGCTCACGGTTGGCTGCGGGTAATTGCAGGTAGCGGCTGCTCTCGCGGAAGCTTTGCAGACGTTGGAGCATCGCCTGTGGCTGGCGAAAACCGAGCGTGCACAGAATCTCCAGCGCATCGTCGCCTTCGGTTTGTCCGCACCATAAGCCGGCCAGCGCATGCACGCCCTCTTCCGGGTCAGAGAAAATCTGTTCGAAATGACGCGCCACCTTGCCGCGATGGATGTCGAGAACGGCCAGCAGTGTCGTCCAGTCGGCATAGTCCATTGAAATGGCGATCTGCAGACGTTCTGCGTCGCCGGTCGGCAGCATGTGGGTCTGCGCGTCATTGACATATTGCAGACGGTGTTCAAGTCGGCGCAAAAACTCATAGGCCTCGGTGAGCTCGTGCACGCTTTCATTGGGCAGCAAGCGTCGCGCGGCAAGCAGGGCGAGTACCTTGAGCGTCGGACGAATCTGCAATACCGGATCGCGCCCGCCGCGGATGAGCTGGAAAACCTGCGCCATGAACTCGATTTCGCGAATGCCGCCGGGGCCGAGCTTGATGTGATCGACCATGTCCTTGCGCGCCACTTCACGGCGGATCTGCGCGTGCAGGTCGCGCATGGCGTTGATCGCGCCGAAGTCGAGGTACTTGCGAAAAATGAAGGGGCGCGAAACTTTTTCAAGCGCGCTGGCCCATTCAGGTTGCAGATTGGCGCCCTCGTTCATCACCCGTGCTTTGATCCAGGCGTAGCGTTCCCATTCGCGGCCCTGGGTGACGAAGTAGTTTTCCAGCGAATCAAGCGAGCAGGCGAGCGGGCCGGAGTCACCATTTGGGCGCAGGCGCATATCGACGCGGAAGACCTGGCCGTCGCCGGTCACCTCGCCGAGCGCGGCGATCAGACGCTTGCCGAGCCGTCCAAAGAAATCGTAAGTGTCGATTTTTCGACCACCCTCCGGGCTGCCGGCTGTTTGCCCCTCCTCAGGGTAGATAAAAATGTAATCGACATCCGACGAGACATTGAGCTCGCGCCCGCCCAGCTTGCCCATCCCGACAATCATCAGTTTTTGGGGGCGGCCCTGATCATCCAGCGGTTCGCCAAACTGGGCTGCCAACTGGCGATGTGCGAAATCGAGCGCGAAGTTGGTGGTGATGTCGGCTAATTGCGTCATGGTCTCGACTACTTCGGCCAGCGTTGCGCTGCTGCCAATGTCGCGCACGATGAGCGCCGCCAT
>JBIJCY010000130.1:0-7475 GCA_044344385.1 Rhodocyclaceae bacterium
TGCCAAGAAAGCCCTGTGCACCAAGGCGCATCTTGTATTCGGCCTTGCCAACGCTGTTCGGCAGCATCATTTCCATTTGCCGGTTGGCAAAAATTGTTTCGTCGATCGCGTGGCAGATCGCCAGTTGTGCGCCACTGGCCTTGGCCAGATCGATTGCGGTGGTCAACACCTTGTTGGTCATGAAGCTCTCGTCAACTGCAACCATGATTCGCTTGTACATTTTTTTGCTCCTGATTCAAAAAGTTGTCGGACAACCTGAACAATACCACTCATTGCGCATGATGGGAACACCCACCGCTATTTGAGAACCAGGGGCAAGCCTGCCGCAACCAGCGTCACCCGCTCGGACACCGCGGCCACCCGCTGGTTCAACCGGCCCTGCTCATCGGTGAACAATCTTGAAACCGCCGCCATGGGAATCAGCCCCCAGCCGACTTCGTTCGAGACGATGACGATATGGCCAGGAAGTTGCGGCAAGGTATCGATCAAGGACTGCACCTCGCCTGACAACCTCGGGCAAGCCACGGGTAAACCAGCTTCGGCCTGTTTTGCGGCATCTCCGGCAAAGAGCAAGTTGGATAGCCACAGCGTCAGGCAATCAACGATCAAGCAGACGTCCGGCGCGGCATGCTGGCGCAATGCGGCCACCAGTTCGAGCGGTGCTTCAACGAGGCCCCAGTGCACCGGACGCCGCGCGCGGTGGTGCGCGATACGCTGCGACATTTCACCATCCAGCGCCTGTGCCGTGGCCACATAAACCACACGCAGACCGCTTGCCCGCGCCTTTTGCTCAGCCAGCACACTCTTGCCCGAACGGGCGCCGCCAATAATCAATTCTCTCATGGATCAAAGCTTAGCACGACGTGCCTGCAACGCATTTGCCGCTGTTCTGCCGCGTATAATCGGCACTTTTCATGACGCCGGATCATCATGCTTTTCTCCATCCCGCAGCTCGATATATCTCTCGCCTCGGCGCTGCAACACAAGATCAACAACAAGACCAAACCGCTCGGTGCGCTCGGTCAGCTGGAGCGACTGGCGTTGCAAATCGGGCAGGTTCAGCAAACGTTGACGCCCAGCCTCGATCAGCCGCATCTGCTGGTTTTTGCCGGCGACCATGGCGCAGCCAAAGCCGGCGTCTCGGCCTTCCCGCAGGATGTCACCTGGCAGATGGTAGAGAATTTCCTGGCCGGCGGCGCAGCAATCAACGTATTCGCCCGCCAGAATGGCCTGCAGCTGAAAGTTATCGATGCCGGTGTGGCGCATGATTTCGGGGCGCGCGAAGGGCTGATTGATGCCAAGATCGCCCCCGGCACACGCAACTATCTGGCCGAACCGGCAATGAGCGCCATCGAGCGCGATGCCGCTCTGGCCAAGGGCGCCGAACTCGGCCACCAGCTTGCCGGGCAGGGCTGCAAAGTACTCGGCTTTGGCGAAATGGGCATCGGCAATACCGCCAGCGCTTCAATGATTACCCACTACCTGACCCGCACGCCACTCACCGACTGCATCGGGCGCGGCACCGGGCTGGATGATGCCGGACTGGCACGAAAACACGCCCTGCTCGCGCAGGCCGTCGAACGCGCGGCGCTGCCGGCAGACGCCGACGCACTAAACGTACTCGCAGAATTTGGCGGTTTTGAAATCGCCATGATGGCCGGCGCGATGCTTGGTGCTGCAGAAAAAGGCGTGCTACTGCTCATTGACGGCTTCATCGTCACCTCGGCGTTGCTCGTTGCTGCTCGTATCGCACCGGAAATTTGCGACTACTGCGTTTTTTGCCACCGCTCGGCAGAACCCGGTCATCAGGCGCAATTGGAGCATCTAAAAGCCGAAGCGCTGATCGACCTCGGTCTGCGCCTCGGCGAAGGTACCGGCGCCGCGCTGGCCTGGCCGCTGGTGCGCGCAGCGGCAGCTTTCCTCAATGAAATGGCGAGTTTCGAGTCGGCCGGCGTCAGCGAAAAAGCGTAGCGCATGGCTTGCCGCATGCGCTGTTCGAATTACTGAATCTAATCTGATTTTGGAGGCGATGTGTCAGAGAATAAGGAGTTGGCAAAGGAATCACTCGGTGCCTTCGAGTCGGCAGTCATGGGCGTTGCCGGCACTGCCCCGGCGTTCAGCGTTGCGGTCACCACGGCCGCCATCGTTGCTTCGGTGGGCGTCCTCTCGGTAGGCAGTGTCCTCTACTGTGGCCTGATCATGTTTGGCATCATGCTGGCCTTCATACACCTCAGCAAAATTACGCCACATGCCGGCGCTGCCTATGCCTGGGTCGGCCATGTCTTTGGCCGGAAATGGGGCTTCTTTGCCGGCTGGGGGCTACTCGTCGCCTCGATATTTTTCATGGTTTCGGCGACCATTCCTGCAGCGACGTCTACCCTTCTCCTGATTGCACCAGATCTGGTCGAAAGTACAGGCTGGGTGGCTTTTACCGCGGCCATCTGGCTGACCCTGGTTACCCTTGTCGTGACCAAGGGAATCAAGCACGCCAGCTATACGCAACTGGCGCTGACCGCAATTGAAACCGCCGTTATCTTCGCGCTGATCATCGGTGCCTTCATCCAGTATGGTAGCCAGCCGGCACACCCTCCGTCACTCATCTGGTTTTCCCCTTTCTCATTCACACCGCAGCTGTTCGCCACCGGCGCCCTGACGGCAATATTCTTCTACTGGGGCTGGGACGTCACCATGAACCTCAGCGAGGAAACCAAAACAGGCAATACCGACAAGCCGCACGCGGCCAGTCAAGGTGCTTTCTGGGCCATGGTTAATCTCATCCTTTTTTTCATCATCATGATGATTGTGGTGTTGATTGTCCTGAGTGATGAAGAAATTGCCAGTGCCAATACCAATGTGCTTTACGCGATTGCCGACAAGCTGTTTCCGAAACCGTGGAGTTATCTGGCGGTACTCTCGACCATTCTCAGCACAGTTGGCACGATAGAGACCCAGATACTTCAGTTCAGCCGCAGCATGTTCGCCATGGCCCGCGACGACATGCTGCATCCGCGCTACGCCAAAATACACCCGGAGTGGCAAACGCCCTGGATCGCAACGTTCGTCATCTGGTTCCTGGGCGTACTGCTGCTATTCACCTCGTCGTACATGCCCTCGGTAAAACAGATCCTTGAGAGCTCGATCCTCGCTATCGGTTTTCAGATCTGCTTCTACATGAGCCTGGCGGGGTTTGCCTGCGCCTGGCACTACCGCGACAAACTGAAATGTGGCGCCTACAGTGCGGTCTCCTACGTCCTCTGGCCTCTGCTTGCGGCACTGTTCATGGTGTTCATTGCACTGTACAGCATCCCGACATTTGACGCAGTCACCAACACCATGGGAATCGGTGGAATATTGCTGGGGTTCGTCCCCCTGTTTCTTGGCAGATCACGGCGCGCAAGTGGTGCCAAGACGTGAATCGTCTGGCAGGACTGTCTCGGGCAGTAGCGGCCATTGGTGATTTATGATGAACGACACAACACTTTTGGCATATTGCAATGAGTAAGACAAATTTCAGCGCGAAAGAAGTCCCAGTTTTTTTGGGCTGGCTCGTTGCAAGCATCGTGCTGTCTGAAGCTCTTGATAATTTCCCTTCATTGGTTCTGAGTCTTCAACCAGTAACCGCATTCCTTCTGTCCGATTTGAGCTATTTTTCGCGTTGGAATAACAAGGCGCCTTTCAATACAGCCGAAATAAGAACTCTTACCGCGGTATTCCTTCTGCTTGTTCCGGTACAAATTTTCACGTTGTTCTTGATCCCTCATGAATCAGTGTTTCCGAAACTGCAGGCCAAGGGAGTTTTTGCGCTCGCTACGAGTATGGTTGTATTAGTCCTCATACTGCTGCTGACCTTTGCGTGGGGGCTGTCGATAAACGGCCCTTTAAAAATCTTTGGCAAAGAATCGTCGTGGGGTGCGGCTGCGCACAGAATTGCAAATGACAGCACTTTGTGTCAGCATGATCATTATGGTCATACTGATCAGATGAGGTGATAATGATTACGGAAACAAACGCAGTGAGCTTCAGGCAGAACCTTGGCGAAATGCTTAACCAGGTTCAGTATCGTCACGACAGCGTGATCATTAACAAAGATGGAAAACCTGTTGCCGCACTCGTGGATGCAAAGCTGTTTGGGCGCATTCGTCGGATGCAAGAGCGGTTTGATTCCCTATGCAGACGGCTGGAAGAAGGCTTCTCAACGATCCCCGAAGAAGAAGGTATTGCAGCGATTGACGCGGCCATTGCCGAAGATCGCGCTGCTCGACGCAATAACTCGATAAAACGCTGACTGAAGCCACATGCCCACGCTTCGAGTCATTATCGACACGAATGTCTTGCTGTCTGGCATTGCATTCTCTCAAAGCAATCCGGGCCAGATCGTGTCCGCTTGGAAGCAAGGCTCAATCGATGTGGTTTTATCCAGCTATATCCTTGAAGAGTTTCGACGCAACCTGCCAAAGTTTTCGAAATACCACGGCTTTTCTGACGCCGAGATAAACGATCTGGTCGAATCATTCTATTTGCTGTCAGAAATTATCGAGCCAATGCCCAGTGAAGATCCAATGTTGCGCGATATCAGCGATGAACCCGTGCTTGGAACCTTGATTGCGGCCAAGCAATCTGAAGAAGGCATCGATTATCTGATTACAGGCGACCAGGATTTACTTGAATTGGCCGGGAAATATCCCATCATCAAACCTGCGAAATTTTGGGAGCTACATGCCGGTATACAGCCGGGGCCAGGCACTTAGGAACAAGGCGCTACACGGACTGTTTTCTGGTCGAAATAATGCGAAGCTGACCCATCTAATCTCACAAAAGGTTGCTGAAAGATTCGTTGCGCAGCTTTCACCAGAACGCAGAGGATGGGCTTTGGTTATCTACAGGATTCTTTATTGGCCTATACACTTCCAAAAAACCATTGCACTGCTGTTCGGAATGCTAGCCATTCTTTGGCTGATCTATAGCTGGAAGTAATCATTGATTAAATCGTCGACTTGGCAAGTGCCGTATTGACCAAGAATGCAGCCCAAAAAATCAGCGAAATGGCCTTACATCGCATGAGCTGTGAGGTACCTCGGGGTCATTGGCATCCGCTTTTCGCGTACTTCAACTTCCGCTCAGGGTCGAACCGAGCCCCTTCAGACTCGCTGAACCAACACGATAGGCCACTTAAAAAAATGGAAGCAAGTAACAATCCGCTGCGCCGTGAACTCGAATACTTCTTCGGCGCCATCCGCTTCTTCACCCGTCTGCCGGTGCCGGCCTGGGTTGGCCACAGCAGCGATGCGCTGGACCGTGCGTCGCGCTATTTCCCGGCCGTCGGCCTGCTCGTTGGCGCGATTGCGGCGCTGGTGTTCGGGCTGATTTCGCTGTTTCTGCCGAAGACACTGGCGGTGCTCGCTTCGATGGCGATGACGATCTATATCACCGGCGCTTTCCACGAAGACGGCTGGAGCGACATGGTCGATGGCTTCGGCGGCGGCTGGGAGAAATCACAAATACTGACGATTATGAAGGACTCGCGGATCGGCAGCTTTGGCGCGGTGGCGCTGGTCATTTTGCTGCTCAGCAAATTTTGTGCGCTGATCGAACTCGATCTGGTAATGATTCCGGCAGCACTGGTGGCCGGCCATACGCTCTCGCGTTTCTGTGCGACAACGCTGCTACGCAGCCTTGACTACGTACGCGACGAAGGCAAGGCAAAACCGCTGGCGACACGCATTGGCTGGGGCGAACTGACGCTGGCCGCGGCCACCACCCTGCTCGCTCTGCTTCTGCTGCCGCCGGTGCAAGCCGTTCTCGGCTGCGTCTTTGCCGCGCTGGCGACAGTTTTTCTGGCGCGCATGTTCAAACGCCGGATCGGCGGCTATACCGGCGATTGCCTCGGTGCCACGCAGCAATTGTCGGAAGTGGCGTTCTACTGCGGGCTGTTGTGCAAGTATTCCTGATTCGCCATCCGCGTCCGCTGCTTGAAGCGGGCGTCTGTTACGGTCAGCTCGATGTCGACTGCGAAGATCCGCTGCCCGTTGCCAATCGCCTTCGCCCGCTGCTGCCAAACGACACACGGGTCATTGCCAGTCCACTGCGTCGTACCCGCGGCCTCGCTGAAGCTTTGCACCTGCAGCCCGGGTTTGATGCACGCCTGATGGAGATCAACTTCGGCGATTGGGAAGGCAAAAAATGGACCGACATCGACCGCGAGCTGATCGACGCGTGGGCAGCCGATGTGCTGAATTTCGTGCCGCCCGGCGGCGAATCGGTGGCCATGCTTCAAGCGCGTGCTATCGAGTGTGTTGCGGGTTTAGATAAACAACGCATCGCTCTAGTCACCCACGGCGGCATCATCCGCGCACTGCTCGGCCACTGGGCGCAGCTGCCGGTCGAGGAATGGAGCCAGCTCAAGCTGGCATTTGGCGGTGTGACTGTGGTCGACATCGACGATGCGAATCGGGACGGAAAGGCGAAATTCCGGACGCTTGAGGTGTCGGTCTGATCAAAGGCTGTAAAAAAATTCAAAAACTTACCGCAGAGGCGCAGAGACGCAGAGGAAACGCAGAGAAAGGCTTTGGTTTTTGCTTTTCTCTGCGAAATCTCTGCGTCTCTGCGCCTCTGCGGTAGGGGTTAAAGCTTTCCCCTCTCATCAGTGCGCCTGATCCCAGTTCGCCCCAACACCCACCTCGACCACCAGCGGCACGCGCAGTTTGGCCACGTGCGTCATCAGTGGTGGTAACTCGACACGGACGCGCATCAGCTCGTCGTCCGGCACTTCGAGCACCAGTTCATCGTGCACCTGCATGACGAGCCGCGTCTTCAGCTGCTCGGCGTCGATCCAGTGTTGCACGGCGATCATCGCGAGTTTGATCAGATCGGCTGCGGTGCCTTGCATCGGCGCGTTGATCGCTGCGCGCTCGGCGCCTTGCCGGCGACCGACCTGACTGGCGCGGATCTCGGGTAGCCACAGGCGCCGGCCGAAAACGGTTTCAACATAACCATGAATTTTCGCCATGTCGCGCGTCGTTCCCATATAGCGCGCCACGCCAGGGTAGCGCGTGAAGTAGCGCTCAATATAAGCCTGTGCCGCACTGCGCTCAAGGTCGAGCTGGCGCGCCAGGCCGAAGGCGCTCATGCCGTAAATCAGACCAAAGTTGATGACCTTGGCAACGCGTCGCTGATCCGGGCCAACTTCGAGCGGCGTGACGCCAAAGATCTCAGCGGCAGTCGCCCGGTGCACGTCCTCGCCTTGCGCAAAGGCTTCGAGCAGACGCGCGTCTTCCGATAGGTGCGCCATGATGCGCAGCTCGATTTGCGAATAGTCGGCGGAAACGATGTGGCCGCCGGCCGGTGCGATAAAGGCCGCGCGGATGCGCCGGCCTTCTGCGGTGCGCACCGGGATGTTCTGCAGATTCGGGTCGCTCGACGCCAGTCGGCCGGTCACCGCCACCGCCTGCGCGTAGCTGGTGTGCACGCGGCCGGTG
>JBIJCY010000430.1:0-6935 GCA_044344385.1 Rhodocyclaceae bacterium
CGGCGGTCATACGCTGCCTGTCGTCGCATTGGACAATCAATATGCGATTACACTAACAGTCCAAGGGCTGATGAACGCCGGATTCATACTGAATAATCGGTTTCTGGCCGACTATTTCGGCGCGAGCACCGGCGAACATCTGCACACAGCAGGAAATCTCAATTGGGGAGACCTGAGTTTTTATTTGGGTAGCGAAGCGGATATGGAGAGACTGGTTGCGTTCCTTCAGGCAAGCAGGGTGCGGTACATAATCACCCGGCCCGCCGAGGAGAAACACCTCGATGACGCAACCGCACACTGGCCCCGATTCGCTACCCATTTTTCACAGCTTTACCGTAACGAAGGTTTCCGGATCTACCGACTAACCGAGATGCCTGCTGCGAAAGGTTTGCAATAACATGCATCAGCGCCATCGCCGACTATCCGGACTGCTGAAAGTTCTGCTGGCTGGCGGGTTGCTCGCGTGGTTGTATGAGCAGGGCGTTATCGATTTCAAGGCATTGGCAATCAGTCTCGGACAACCGCTCGTAATTGTTTCGTCTGCTCTGCTCTTAATCCTTGCCTACGCTTTGTCGGCATGGCGGTGGAAAATTCTGCTGGGG
This sequence comes from Rhodocyclaceae bacterium, assembly GCA_044344385.1. GTDB lineage: Bacteria > Pseudomonadota > Gammaproteobacteria > Burkholderiales > Rhodocyclaceae > CAJBIL01. The sequence continues at coordinate 603 of JBIJCY010000430.1, forward strand.
ACTCAAGGAATCACCCATTCCTCAGGTCAGCTTCTTCGCGTCGTATTCATCGGCCAGTTCCTCAACAATGTGCTGCCCATTGGAGGTGCGGGTGGAGACGCCTTCCGCATTGCCTATGTTCTGAAAAACGACATCGGACACCGCGCCTCCGCGGTATTGTCAATCATCGTCGATCGAGTGATGGGCCTCTATGGCCTGATTATTGTTGCTTCGGCAATGATACTGATCGAATGGCGGCTGGTTCTGAGTCAGGACCTGCTTCTCATAATGGCGAGTGGCGTGATTTCCGCCCTCTTTGGCATGCCGATAGCGTTGCCCATGTTGCACCGAATGCTAAAGGGCCAGGGGATCCCGTCATTTTTGGGGAAACTTCGCTTCTTGCCGTCCGCTCACGAGTGGGCCATGCTGCTGGACCAGTCTCTCATCCGCTATCGGCGTCACGTACGCGAGGCCGTAATCACGCTGTTAATCTCGGTAACGATTCACGGCCTCATTTTGATGAGCTTCCTCATCCTGGCTGGCGCGCCCTTTGAGTTGCAGGCACTGAGTGCGACCTTGGCATGGCTTTCCAATTTGATTCCGGTAACGCCAGGCGGCTTGGGAATCGGTGAGGGGGTGTTCGACCAGATTTGTCGATGGGGGACAACTGACGGGAAGACCGGTTATGGCACATTGTTCCTTGCACATCGATCTCTATTCATCATGACGACGTTCCCAGGCCTCCTCTTGCTGATTGCAGGAAGCAACCAGCGTCATGCCGTCGTTGTGGAAACTTAATCCTGCGCATGACGCGATATTATTTGCAGTCGCATCCGCGCAACTGAAGGGCATCAAATGTCAGAGATACGTACCGGTTGGCGCAGTGTTTTGGCTCGACCTGAAGTGTACAGATGGGCGCGCGAATTGCTGGGCCTGAACCGGTGGCTTGACAAGTATGTGATGGAGTATGTCAAGCCGCAGCCAGGAGAGAAAATTCTGGATATCGGTTGTGGCACGGGTGAAATAGTCCGATATTTGGCGGACTGCGAATATCTTGGTATCGATCGCCATCAACCGTATATCAGTTATGCCCAGCAGACGTTTGGCTCTGCCGGGCGCTTTATTTGCGCCGACGTCGCCGATCATATCGAAGCCTTTGATTCGCGCTTCGATGTCGTTCTCGCCAATGGCCTCCTGCATCATCTGGACGACCACTTGGCGCACCGTTTGTTTGAACTCGGCCATCGGGCATTGTCCGACAATGGCCGGTTGATTACCGTTGATCCATGCTATTTCGAAGGTCAGGCGAAGGTCACGCGCTTCATTGTCAGCAGGGATCGCGGGCAGAACGTCCGGTGGCGAGACCAATATGCCGAGCTCGCCCGGCCGGTCTTTCCGAATGTCGTCGGGAAACTTTGGCATGGCTACCTGCCGATCCCGTTTTCCGTCTCGATCGTTGAGTGCCGGAAAGGGCCGGTATGATCGGACAGGACATGGCCCATACCCAAAAATTCAATCGGTCGGTTTCCCTGTTGGCCTGGGGGCTCAATGAGGAGTTGCTGCTTAAAGACTTTCTCGACAAGGCTTTCGACATGCTTGAGGCCACAGTCACCGACTACGAGGTCGTCTTTGTCAATGATGGCAGTACCGACCGCACGAGTGAGATCCTGACAGCCTACCAGGCTGGCGAGCCCCGCCTGAAAGTCATCAATAACCCCAAGAACGTGAATGTCGGGATATCTTGCCGCCGCGCCGTACAAGCCGCCAGCAAGGAGTATCTGTTTTGGCAGACGGTGGATTGGTCCTATGACTTGACAGAGCTGAGAATCTACCTCGAACTGCTCAATGACTTCGATGTAGTCCAGGGGATCCGGCCCGTGCCTGAGAGGCTACTCAGCTATATCCCGGTGCTTCGCTCCATCTACCGGGTTCAACGGCGCTCTGACAGCATTACGAAGGCGGTAATTTCCCTGAGCAACTATTATGTCTTGCGTATGTTGTTTGGCGTTCACTTCCATGATTTCCAGAACGTGACCTTCTATCCAACCCGGATGGCGCAGTCTTTGCAGCTCACGGCGACAACCCCATTTGTCAATCCGGAACTACTGATCAAGGCGTATTACGGTGGAGCCAGTATTATTGAGGTTCCGATAAACTTTATTCCGCGGACTCAAGGTGAGGCTAAGGGCACGCGCCTGCCCATCCTTGTTCGAACCGTTCTGGATATATTGCGGAACTGGTTAGCCTGGGGCTGGCGACTGCGCTTGGGCCAGCAGAGAAGAAGCAGGGGAAGCATCAGCCGGGTTGCCAGGCCGCTACTTCTTCCGGAATCTGTTGTGCGCACAGTGGTTCCCTTGTTCAAGAAGTTTCATTGACCAAGCGGCGGTCGCCAAAGCGTGTAGCCGCCATGCCTCCGGTTCGATCAAGCTTCGCCACCGCGATAAAAGCTTGCCGGCTCAGTGCTGCAAGATGCCTGCAATTACCGCCTTCGACGGGCACCGCCACGCATGTTAGAGATGGACACTGTTTCACATGGGTCATCAAATGAGCCTCGAGAAATGTTTGAAACAGATAAGTACCGGCAATCATTTTGATGAAGCCGAATTGGTTTCTTATCTTGTTTCAGAGAGTATAGAAAAACGCGCTCGCATCAACTATCAATTGGCCGAGGCGTTTGTTGCTGCCCGCCAATACGGCAAAGCCAAGGTGTTTATCGACCGGGCATGGGACTTCTCGGATTTTTCAGATGGCGTGTTCGAACTCTACAAGAATATTTGCGAACAACTTAACGATTTTGATGCATTGAGAGCAGCTTACAAGCGCATCGGCCTCAGATACGCAAAAGAAGGTCGAATCGATCAAGCGTTGACCGCCTTCAACAATTGGCAGTATGTGTATGCAAGCTATTTGCATGTGGACAGGTATCAATACGACATAGACATTCTTGAAGCCATCAAACAACTGGCAAAACCATACCAATCAGCTAATGGCAATCAACCGGTTCCACCAATGCAGGGGCGCAAAATTCGTCTGGCCTACCTTGTATACGGCGCCTCGCATGCAAGCTCCGTGTTAGTAAAAATTCTGGAGACCTTTGCCAAGTTTCATGACCAGACTGCATTTGATGTCAGCTTTTTCGTGCCGGAAAACCTGAGCCTGGGTCAGAGATCCAGGACTTCGAAGTTGTTGGCATCTAATGGAGCTACGTTTCACGTCGCATCCTGGAGTTACAAAGACGATAGCCTGGTAACTTTTGCCGAGAGCATCCAGGAGTTTCGCCCGGACATATTGATAACAACAGCCGGCCTAGCTGCCTTTGAACATTATTTTTTGGCCCTGCTACGTCCTGCACCCTTGGTAATTAGCCTGTTGCAAGGGCCTCCCCAGCAGTTCACGGCGCGCGGCTTTGACCATGCAATTTCTTGGTCGCAACATCCTTTGATCGATTCTCCGATCGACACTTCCCTGGTAAAACTGGGGGTGCACCTACCCGACCCTGCTCGAATTCCGTCAATTTCAAGAAAGGAAATAGGCATTCCGGACGATGCAATAACCCTCATGAGCGCCGGTCGTTATGTAAAGTTCCAGAATCGGGAGTTTTGGCAAAACCTGGTCGCCCTTCTAAGGGCACATCCAAAAGCTAATTACGTTGTGGTGGGTGCTGAGAGGAGTCAGGTCCCTTACATTTCCAATTCCGACAGTGATCTAATTGATCTGGGGCGAATTCGCTTTCTCGGTTGGCGAAAAGATTGCCTTGGCTTGTTGAGCTGCGCTGACATCGTGGTTGATACTTATCCTTCCGGTGGCGGCCATGTTCTGATCGACGCGATGGCGCTCGGCAAGCCTTTCGTGTCGTTCAGGAACGATTATCTGCATGCCTTCGATCAGACGGATTGGTCTGTGGCCGAAGAATTCGTTGCCATAACTGAATTGATAGTTCCACGAGGCGATTTTGAAAAATTCAATGAAGTGATTGCGAAGCTAATTTCTGATACTCATTTCAGGAATGAAATGGGCGATAAGTGCTATCGACAAATTCGACTCGAAATGCCGACTGAAAAAGAAGGGGTTTTATCGCTTGAAAATGAATACATGCGATTGCTGAATACGAAAGGGCAACAAGTCAATAGATCGAACAGCGCTGAAATCGTCGTGCAAAAGAAGGCTAGATCAAGAGTTTTCCACAAGGGCTTGGCTGGCATTAAAAAACTGATAAAGCACGTAGTAACTTGATCGAAAACCGAGCATCCGTAAGACACACCGTGAATCTTCTGACCGGAAGCGCATCGCCGGAAGCGACGAGATTGACCGCCGGCATAACCCGGTTGCATAGCGCAGCATGCGTTTCTGCACCGAAGAATCGATATGGCCAATACGCCTTGATTGCTTGACTGCCGGAATTGGCAACTATGGAGATTGTTTGATGGGCATGACCGAACTCACAACGAAATTGCTTATGGAGCAATCGAGGCTGCATGACTTCGGAAGCTGCCGCCTTTTGACTATTGGCAGGCAAGGCATCACCTTTTCGGTAAAAGATCTTTCAAAATGGGCGAGAGACTTCAACTTCAAACTATCCGAGCCCAATTTGCAAAACGCCTTGGTGCAAAACAGGCGGCTCACAGATACAGAATACTTCCTTTCGTTGGGCTTCCAGTCGGTCGAAAGCTTGGACGTGAGCGAATATGAAGAAGCGTCAATAATCTGCAATCTGAACCAGGATCTCCCCCTTGATCTTCAGGGAAAATTTGACGTTGTCTATGATGGAGGCAGCACAGAACACATGTTCAACGTGCCGAAAGCCTTCGAAAATTACAACAAGCTGCTGAAAGTCGGGGGCCTGATTATGCACGCCCTGCCATCGACGGGAAATTTGGATCACGGATTTTATATGTTTTCTCCGACGCTCTTCCATGATTACTATTCCCAGAATAAATGGAGCATCAAGACCAACTACATGCTTCAGCTGCCATATGACAACATGAACTCATGGAACATCTACGAATATTCAGCGCCAGGACCGTTTCTCGAGCATATTGAATTCAAAGGCAGGTGGGGGATGTTCTTTGTCGCCCAGAAACAAAGCGACTCTACTTTTGATACCAACATTTCGCAGCATTACTTCAAGACATTATGGCAAAACACCTTGAAGGAAAAATCAGAAGAAAATGGCGCGGCCAGTGCAGGCAAGTCAAAGAATGCGGGTGCCCTAAAAAAGCTGTTCAGGATGCTTCCTGAGAATGTCAAAGCTGCAATTCGACTTTTGATTCTTGCGATGAAAAGATTGCCTTTTCTCAGGCCAAAAATTCCATTCAAGAAGCTCGAGTTGAGGTGAGACCTTGAAATGATGGTGAGGGCAAGCCGAACTGCCGATGGTTTCACATTCGAATCTGTACTGTCTGGCAGGCTCGAGGGTATGGCGTTGATGCAACGGATGGACGAAGCACATCTGATTTCTAGTTTGCCGGCAGCAATATGTCGCGCGATATAGTGCGGCTGAAATGCGCCACGGCCGACCGCCTGCATGTGGGTAAATAGCCCGTGAATCCAGTGGTTTCGATTGTTGTCCCTGCTTATAACCATGCCCGCTATCTGACCGAGGCCATTGAAAGCATCCTGAATCAGGACTACGAACATATCGAATTGATCGTTTTGGACGACGGGTCTACCGATATGACGTCTGTAATTCTACAGAACTACGGCAACAGGTTTCACTGGGAAAGCCAGAACAACATGGGCCAGGCGAATACCCTGAACAAGGGTTGGCGGATGGCAAAAGGAGAAATTCTGGCCTACCTTTCAGCCGATGACGCCCTGCTGCCCAAGGCCGTCAGTACCGCCGTCGCATGCCTGCAGAGTAATCCGGACGCAGTACTTTGTTATCCGGATTTTCAGTTGATTGACCATCGGTCCAGAGTGATTCGCCACGTGGCAGCGCCCGAATATGACTATAAGGAGATGGTTACGAAGTTAATCTGCGCGCCCGGCGCCGGTGCTTTTTTCAGGCGCAGCGCCTACGCCGTAGCGGGAGAATGGGATCCCACGCTGCGCCAGTTCCCGGACTATGAGTATTGGCTAAGATTGGGATTGCATGGCACCTTTATCCATATCCACGAATATCTGGCGGCATTCCGGGTACATGAGGAGTCGCAGTCGTTTGCGCAAGTGACGGTGGACCGGGCGGAAGAGGCCCTGCGATTAATCATGAAGTACTATGAATTACTCGGCTTGCCGGCTGAAATTATCTCAGCTCGGAGCCGCTCTCTTGCGAGCGCCAATATCGTAGCGGCGCAGTTTCACCTGCGATCAGGAAGATACACGGATGCGTTTATCAGGGTAAAGAACGCAATTGTA
>JBIJCY010000131.1:0-7420 GCA_044344385.1 Rhodocyclaceae bacterium
ACGCTGCAGCAAATCACATTCGTGACAGGCGATAAGCGATGCGGCCGGCATGACCGTCTTCAGGGCTTTGCAGTAACGCCACGCAGCTCGTCAAGCCGCAGGCGGAATCCCTTGGCCCAGGCGTTCATGATTGGCTCCATTTCCTTCCAGGTTACCTTGTCGCCCTGGGCCAGCGTCTTGTCACCCTTGCGTGTTGCCGTTGCGGCGGCGAGGCGCTTGCCCTGTGGATCAAGCACTTCAATCTCTGCCGTCATCTCAGCGACGCGGGGGGATTCACCGGCGGCTGAGCGGGCGACGTTAAAGAGCGCCTTGAGCGGAATGAAGTCGGCGGCGGTGGTATCGGTCTTCGCCGGCTGTACGCCGGTGATTGCCAGTCGTACACGCAGGACATCCGGCCCCGGGGTGTTGGTTACCTTGTAGTCCGGCAGGAGTGCATTGTTGAAAGCGGCGGCAAAAGAGTCGGTCATGCGCTTCAATGCATCGGGCTGCACACCCTTGTAGTCCGGGTTCGGCACCAGTACGATCTCTACCGGATCGAGCATGACTTTGGTGTAGGCGCGGTAGTTGGCAGACTTGTCAACGTACCCCATGACGCCAGGGCGGTCTGCCACCGCTTTCAGCTGCGAGTAGTCGCCGAGAAAGCCGGAGACCTGCGCCTTGTCTTGTGCCCACACCGGACTCGTTGCCAATGCGAACGCCAGAAAAACTGCTTTCAATCTATTTTGCATGGTGTTATGCCTCGGAAATTGTTGGGTAACGGGCGTAAGAGCAGCGCTGTGTCAATAGCTATGCGGCGTTTAGCATGCCACAGTCAATTAATGGTGTCACCTCGGGATATTACGGGTGCACTGCGGGCAGGACAATCGTCTAAACTGCCGCGAGAAGGGCAGCTCCCGTACTGCAAATGCGAACAACAAGGGACTCATCAAAAGCCCTTTGGATACCCTGACCCTCTTTGCAACATACATAACTGCGGAGAAATATCATGAACAAATTCAAAACTGCTTGCGCATTGGCTGCCACACTGGCCGCCGTGAGTTTTGTCGCCGCACAGGCGCAAGCCAAGCCCATCATCTACCCTGCCAAGGGCCAAAGCGCGCAACAACAGCAGTCGGATGAAGGCGAGTGCTACGTCTGGGCCAGGAACAATACCGGCATTGACCCGGCTGCGGTGGCTACAGCGCCCGCACCGGCGCAGCAGACAGGTCCGGCGGTCGGCGGCGGTGAGCGCGCGCGAGGCGCGCTGCGCGGTGCCGCAGTTGGCGGCATCATCGATGGTGGCGACGGCGCCGGCAAGGGCGCTGCCGTCGGTGTCGTGGCTGGCGGCGTGAGAGCGCGCAACAACCAGAAATCCGAGAATGCCCAGGCGCAGCAGCAATCTCAAGCTCAGAAACAAGGCGCCATGGACACCTTCTACCGCGCGCAAGGTGCCTGCCTGGAAGGCCGTGGCTATACCATCAAGTAACCGTGTTTGGCGACTTGAAGAGAAAACGCAGGGCAATCGCACTGGCGCAGTGGCGCGGCTCAAGAATTTATTTGCACTTTTATGTATTTGAACGTTTACCAATGGAAATTTTATGAAAATACCGATGACACGTAGGTACGCAATTCCGCTTCGTACCCTAGTCGCGGCCGTTGCCTTCGCTGCAGCGGGTGTAGCCAGCGCGCAGAGCTATGAGAATCCCGTCGGCCTCAAGGCCGTCGATTTCGTGCCGGCAGCATTGCTGCAGGGTCCGCTCCACACCGTAGATAGCAATGTCACCATCGAGGGTGGCTTGCCACGCTTCACCATCAAATCCCAATACGGCACATGGCAGGCACGCGGACGCGAGATGCTCGAAATCCGCGTCTCGGAGCTGCCAGCCTTCGCACAGCTCGACAAAATCAGCAAAACAGATGAGTTCGGCAAGGCGGCCGGTCTGGCGCTGGCGGCACCGGTAGAGGCCGTGGGCCAACTCATCTCGAATCCGGTCGATACCGTCGGCAATATCGCCTCCGGAATTGGCTTGCTGGCCAGCCGCATCGGTAATCTTGCGGGCGCCGGGGCATCAAAGGTCGGCGACCGGGTCAGTGGTGACATCAAGGACCAAAAGCAGATTCTCAAGCCCGCAGCGGCAAGTGTAGGCATCGCCGAACCGCGCGTTGTTACCGGCGATCCGTTGGGTTACAACCAGGAGCGACGCAACTGGGCGAAGCAGCTCAAAGTCGACCCCTATACCAACAATGCCGTACTGTCCGACAAACTTGGCGACTTTGCTTCGGCCAGTTTTGCCGGAAAATTCCCGGTCAATGTCACCATTGGTGTCGTCGCGGCACCGTTGTCTTATGCGGTGGAATTTAACGAGGCCGGAAAACTTGAGGCCTATCAGTACCCGGTTCTCGACGTCGAGGCACGCAACACCGCCAGGCTGAAGACGATGGGTATCGAAGGTCTGCCGGTGCGCACCCTGTTACGCAATCGCTATTTCACGCCGACGCTGCAGACCTCACTGGTGCTCGCGCTTGAGTCGCTGGGCAACATTGCCGGGCGCGCTGATGTGATTGGATTCGCCTCCCGTGCAGCGTCTGACATTGAGGCCCGCTACGTCATCAATTCTGTGCTGTTGCTCATACAGCACAGCCGCACGGTCGCCCCGGTGACCAGTGTGCGCGGTGCCGATAACGTCATCGCCGCTACCACGGCTGCCGGCAAGCTGATCGTTCCGGTGCCGATGGATTACATTCCGTGGGTCAAGCCGGTTGACGATTTCGCGCATCGCACTGACCTGACCGGGTCAGAGCGCAGACTATTGGTTGCCGGCAATGTTACGCCGCAGGCGAAGCAGGAACTCGCCAAGCTTGGCTGGCTGGTGACCGATAATTTCGGGGCAGTCCGCTAGGCCGATCGCTCGATAGCCCGCGCTTGAGGTTTGAGTGACGGGCTATCGGCTTTCCTATTGACATGGTAATGCGATCGCATTGCTGTTCAGGTTAAGTTGCCTTTTTCCTGGAGCGAACCATGTCAGCCACCCTCGAAGCCGAATCCACCTTGACCGACCGTTATCAGACCACGGTGCCGGAAACTGTGCGCCGTGTTCTCCAGCTCGGCAAGCGCGACAAAATTCACTACACGATCCGCCCTGGCGGAGAAGTCGTGCTGACGCGAGCCCGTTTGTCCGAAGGTGATGACCCCTTGCTCGGCCAATTTTTGACCTTTCTTGCCGATGACATCGCCCGCCATCCGGAGCGCTTGCAGGCCATTGATGCGGGCCTTGCGCGGCGCATCCAGTCTTTGGTCGGCAATATTGAGGTCGATTTTGATGCCGCGCTTCCCGCTGACTCCGAATGAGCGCGGGCAATCCAACGCTTCTGCTCATCGGTGGTTGGACAGTTTTCGCCCATCCTCTATTTCTTGCGCAAGTTGAAGCCTTAACCCGTCAGGCTGAGGGGTTCAGGCAAAGTCATTGTGTTGGCCTGGGTCAACGACGATGACACCAAGCGTGCGTACGAAAGCGGTAACGAAGCTTACCGGGTGTTCCGCAAGATGCTGGAAAGCGGCCAGCCACCCGATGACTGGAACCAGCTACTGGCCGAGTGCCAGCATGCCGGCCAAGCAGATTTTGCAGGCCGCCCCATAGAGGCAACGCCTCGGGGGGCTGCCATTTAAATTTTGATGATGGTATCGCTGTAACGCGCTACCAGCGGGTCATGGGTCATCAGTCGCATCGGCTCGACAAGCGCCTGTGCAATGAGGATGCGATCGAACGGATCCTGGTGATGAGCAGGCAATTCTTCAACGGCAACCGCGTGTTCCGCTTCAACCGGCAGGAAGCGATAACCCGATTCCTGAAAATAGCGCAGGGCGTCACGACCGGAAACCGGCATATCACCACGCCCCAACGAATACTTGATCGCGATTTCCCAGACATTCGCCGCACTGACCCAAACAGTTGTTTTTGGGGAGGCAATCAACTCCCGCGCTTTTTGTGACAATTTTGAACTGTCCGTGATTGCCCACAGGGCAACATGGGTGTCGAGCAGCAGGTTCAAGATTTCCCCTCGCCCATGAACAAACGGGCCACTTCATTATTGTGCGCGTCGATGCTGTCGGGCACCTCGAACAAGCCCTTGGCAACGCCAAGGCGCTTCCCTGACGGTACAGTATTCATCGGCACCAACCTGGCAACAGGGCGACCATTCCGGGCGATGACGATTTCACGTTCCCGTCCCTGCTCGATGGATTCCACCAGACGAGACAGGGTGGACTTGGCTTGCAGCATATTGACGGCTTGCATGGTTTTCTCCATTAAGAGCGTGGTTAGTCTGGTCTGGCTAACTGCGATAGTCAAGAAAAAAATGCCAAGGGAGCTGTTTTTTGCGTGCGACTTTCTTATTTCTTAAAGGCACGAAAACAAGCATCAAACAATGTCATATTGAGCACTTTAGAGGAGAAGGCGATGCGCACAACACTGGCACTGGATGACGATCTGCTGGCCAAAGCCCAAGAGCTCACCGGTCTCTCGGAGAAGTCACTCCTTGTGCGCGAAGCTTTGCGTGCGCTGATTCAGCGAGAAAGCGCTAAACGGTTGGCGCTTCTGGGCGGATCGGAACCGAATCTCGATCCTGTTTCACGGCGCCAGTCGGGCGCAGCATGATCCTCGTTGACACCTCCGTCTGGATTGATCATCTCCAAACCATTTCACCTGCGCGGCAAAGGGCAGGGCGAGCGCTTCATGCTATTGACCTGAGCCCGTAATATCCCGAGGTGACAGACCTCGCTTTGGTAAGGTATTGTCGGAAGCTGTCAGTGCCATTTTTTCCTAGCAAAGTCCATGAAAATCAATTTCCGTCTGCCCCTGATTTTATTTGCGCTGGGAACTGCCTCCTGCTCGACGCTATGGCCCGAGTACGAGAAGCCGGTGATTGAGTTGCCGGCTGCGCCGGCCAAGCCCGTTTCGATTGACCGCCAGTGGTGGAAAGCCTTCGACGATCCGGTGATGAATGCGCTGATCGAAGAGGCTTTGCTGAACAACTGGGATCTTGCCAAGGCGACGGCGAATGTTGCCGAGGCCAAGGCCAATGCTGCTGCTGCACGTTCCTACCTGACGCCACGCCTTGATGGGGTGGCCAAGGTGGGTGCCACGCAGCGGCAACTGACGCTTGGCTCCAAGAATCTCGACGATGTCACCTCCTCTGGCGCCATCGGTATGTCCGTCAATTGGGAGATTGACCTTTGGGATCGCATTGGTCAGATGAACGATGCTGCGCTGGCCCGCTTTGCCGCTTCCGAGCACGCGCGCAATGCGACGACTCTGTCAATTTCCACGCTGGTCGCAGAAACGTGGTTTCAACTTCGTGTGCTGGATGCAAAATTGCTGATCACCCGCGACGCTGCGGCCAACCTGAAGACCGCATCGAACCTTGAGTTCAGGCGTTGGAAGGCAGAGGCGGGCACCGAACTCGCCTACATCCAGAGTCTTGCCGAATACGCATCGACTGAGGCACGCCTGCCGGGGATTGAGGGCGCGATATCCCAGACCGAGCTGGCGCTTAAGCTGCTCGTTGGCCGCAGTCCGCGCGCGATGAGCGGGAACTTGCCGCGCGGGGCCATGCTGAAGGTGCCGGAGACGCCGCGTGAAGTTGATTCGGTACTGCTGCTGCGCCGCCCGGACGTGGCTTCAGCCGAGTTGCTGTTGGTTGCCGCGCATGCCGATATCAACAGCGCACGCGCCGAATTTTATCCACGTTTGACACTTTCGTTGCTGGCCGGGTTTGTTGCGTCGACGTCGAAGCTGATTTCCGGCATGCCACTTTTCTGGGATGTCAGTGCCGGTCTGACCGGGCCGATCTTTGACGGCGGTCTGGTGCAGTCAAAAGTCGATGGTGCCGAGGCGCGCCGGCAACAGGCACTTGCCCACTATCAATACACGGTTTCGCTGGCCTTCCGCGACACCTATCAGTCGCTGGTGTTGCTCGACACCACGGATCGGCAAGTCAAGTCGACCGAGGATGAGATTGCGATACGAAAACGATCCGTGGTGCTCGCCGAGAAAAGTTACGACGCCGGGCGCACCAGCAAATTCGAAGTGTTGTCTGAGGTGGTCAAGGTGCTGAATTCACAACTGCTGCTGGCCGACGCGAAATACAATCAACTAGCTGCCCGAAGCCAGTACTACAAGGCTTTGGGAGGGGGGTTCTGATGCTCTTCCATGTGTATACCGATCCGAAGCCCGAGGGTTATTTTATCAATGAACCCTTCGGTATTTATCGCACCATTCTCGACTCCGACTGGTTGCTCTATCTGCTTTTGCCTTTTCTGCTCATTCTGGTGGTTGCCGGCCTGATGTTGGCCTGGCGGGTACATGAAATTCCTGCACACAAGGCTGACCACAAAAAGATGCGCCAGGCCGAATTGGTCAGCGCCCTGACGCTGCTTGGCCTGTTCGAGCATTGGGTGTGGGCGGTTGCCCTGTTCCTGGCCTATGTCGACTGGAACGCCTTTGAGGATTTCTGGGTTCGTATCCTGCGCCGGTCGCGTATCCCGGCGGCAGAAGATACTGCTTCTTCTGCCGTTGAATCGGCTCCCGTCCAAGGGGAGGTAAAGGCATGAAACTCACCCTCGTCCCCTACCTGCTTATTTGCTGGCTGCTGGTCAAGTTCGGCATCGTCAAGAAAACCGCTGGCAATTTCGTCGCCATGGGCCTCGGTGCTGTGTTCGTGCTGTTCATGCTGCTCACCTTTACCCGCTTTTACGCTTTTATGGATCTGACCGCGACAACAACCGTCAAGGCGCCGCACATCGTACTCAACAGCCCGGCCGGTGGTGAGATCGACAAGCTTTACGTGACTCATAACCAGAAGCTGAAGGCCGGTGACCCGGTGTACAGTTTCAAGACCGACCGCTACGAAATCCAGATGACGGCGAAGAAGGCCGAGAAAGCCCGGCTGCAAACACAACTGGGCAAGCTCCAGAACGACCTCAAGCGTCTGGGCAAGCTGGTTGGCGAAGTGGTGCCGCAGTCCGAATACGACGCCAAGGTGGCCGAAGTGGACAACCAGCGTGATCTCGTCACAAAGGCCGAACAGGATATCGCCGATCTGCAGTGGAAAATCGACAAGGCGGTGGTGGTCGCCCCGGTCGATGGTCAGGTGGCAGTTCAGTATTCGTCGGAAGGCCAGTATTTTGGCGAGCAGCGCCCGGCGGCGATCCACATGTTCACCAACAAGAAATTCATCGAACTGCGCATTCCGGATCAGGTGTACGAGTACATCAAGCCGAAGGCATTTGCGGAATTTTATGTTGACTCCCATCCGTGCAAGATCTTCCGCGCACGGGTGCACAGCATTACGGAATCCACCGGTGAAGCGCAGGGAAGCCTGTTGCCGACGCCGCAAAGCGTGTCGCAGCATGTAATGAAAAACAGCAACGATGCCGGCCGCA
>JBIJCY010000132.1:0-7357 GCA_044344385.1 Rhodocyclaceae bacterium
TTTTTCGACTATGTCGACGACATGCGCGCGCACCCGGTGCGTTTCGACATGGTGAGCAATGCCCAGCTGCTCGACGCCGAGAAAATCCGCCATCTGGACGGCGCCATCGACCTGCTGATTGTCTCCTTTTCCAGTATCGATCCAGAGGTGTACCAGCGGGTGCATGCCAACCTCGATCAGGCGCAAGTGATGGCCAACATCCAGGCGGCGCAGAAGCTGTTCAAGCACACCCAGCTGGGTATCAGTTTGACGCCGATGCCGGAATGCCTGCCCTCGCTGCCCGACACAATCGCCTGGCTTAATGCGCAGGGGATCAAGGCTCTGACCATGTCGCCAACCCTCTACAACCGCGGCGGCAGCCTGCAGGCGCACGAGCTGGCCAGCGCCCGGCTGCGCGGGATGATCGACCAGTACGGACTGCGTTCGCAGGAGTTCGACTTCATCCCGAGCACGCGCGAAGTCTTTCAGCAGTGGCGCAGTAACAGCTTCAAATGCATCCCGCGCAACGTTGATGTCTTCATAGCGGCGACCGGTGATTACCTCTATTGCTACAACGACGTCGGCCACAAGCACAGCATCGGCCACGTGGACGATCTGGGCATCCGCGAGGTGCTGGCGCTGCGCGAACGCATGGCGCCGCTTGCCGCATTGTGCGACGACTGCAACATGCGCAAGCGCTACGGCGCCCGCGAGCTGGTCAGCACCGGCATTTCCTTTGCGCGCAGCAAGTTCGCTCAGGCCGCTGCGTAAGCGTCGCCGTAGCGATCCCGCTCGCCGCCCACTTAAGTCAGGTTTAAGAAAACCTTCTTAAGCTGGGCGCAACTCATCACTCATGGATCCGCCATGCAGACCGCGCAGCGCAATGTGTTCGAACCCCGCTCCCAGGCCTTGACCGTCAGCCATGCCGTCGCCGGTTCGCCGCGTCGGGAAGAGGCGGAAACTTTCATCCGGAAAGCCTTTGCCCGGCGCTACGGTGCGGACGTTTCATCTTTCGCGCCCAACCTCCTGCTCGTCGAGCAGCGGCAGCGGCTGCTCGCCGTCACCGGATGGCGCGCAGCGAGCACTGACGCGCTGTTTCTCGAACGCTACCTGGACGTACCGATCGAGCTGGCGATGGCGCAGTTGGCCGATCAGGCCGTCATGCGCGAACGTATTGTCGAAGTCGGCAATCTCGCCGCAGAAAAGGCCGGTGGCAGTATCCAGATTGTTCTCGCGCTGTCCAGGCATCTGCACAGCCTGGGCTATGAATGGGTGGTGTTCACCGCAACCCAGGAACTGATCGGGATTTTTTCGCGGCTCGGACTCCCTCTGCTGGCGCTGGCCAAAGCCGATCCGGCCCGGCTTGGCGACGCAGCCGGGAACTGGGGTAGCTACTACGACAGCCAGCCGATCATCGTTGCCGGGCGCATTCAAATGGCGCTTGAGCGGACGGGCCAGCGACCATCCCCCACACCCCTTCGGTTGGGCTTCGTGCAGGGGCTTTGCATTTCCTCCGGTCAGATTTCTTCGCCCATTTCTGCGAAAGGGCTCGGGGCATCCCCCAAGGGGCTTTGCATTTCCTCCGGTCAGATTTCTTCGCCCATTTCTGCGAAAGGGCTCGGGGCATGAGTGGTGAACGCCTGTTTGCCGCGCTGGCCGCGTGTGCACTGGATGCCGTGGTGCTGCGCGGTGCGACACAAACCTGGCACGCAGAGGCCGTAATTGAAACCATCAATGTTCTGGCGGCGCGGCTGACCGCCGGCCGCGCCATTGCCGTCCTGGCCGACAACGGTCCGGCCTGGGCAATGGCCGACCTGGCGGCGCTGGCCGCCGATGCGGTGCATCTGCCGCTGCCGACTTTTTTCAGCCCGGCGCAAATGGTGCATGTGCTGACGCAGACCGGCACCGATACCTTGCTCACTGATCAGCCAGCGCGCATCGCCGCGCTCGACCTAGGTTTTGTCGCCACGGGTAAGTGGGCCGGCCTCGTCTGGATGCAGCGCGCGGCCGCAGTGGTCAAATTGCCGGCCGGGACCGCTAAAATTTCCTTCACCTCGGGCAGCACCGGCACGCCGAAAGGCGTTTGTCTGAGCGCAGCCGGGCTGATGGCCACCGCCGAGGCGTTGGCTTCGCGGCTCGCCGACCTGCCGATCGAACGACATCTGGCCGTGCTGCCACAGGCCTTGCTGCTGGAGAACGTTGCCGGCATTTACGCGCCGCTCTTGCGCGGTGCCGAGATCCATCTGCCTACGCTGCAAAAGCTTGGCTGGCGCGGCATGGCCGGCTTCGATCCGGCCGCCCTGCAGCAGGCGGTCGAGACCGCGCGCCCGCACAGCCTGATTCTCGTTCCTGAACTGCTCAAGGCGTGGACACTGTATTTAAGCGTCAGCGGCCAGCGTGCGCCGGCCGACCTGGTCTTTGTCGCGGTCGGCGGCGCACGCGTCGATCCGGCCCTGTTGCTGCGTGCGCGGGCGCTCGGTATCCCAGCCTATCAGGGCTACGGCCTGACCGAGTGCGGCTCGGTGGTCAGCCTCAATTGCCCGGGCGACGATCGCGCGGGCGTCGGCCGTCCGCTGCCGCACGTGCGCCTGCGCATCGACGCCGGCGAAGTGCAGGTCAGTACGCCGGCTTTTCTCGGGTACCTCGACGCCGAAGCCGAGCAGCTGGCACCGGCAACGGAATTTGCCACCGGCGACCTCGGCCAGCTCGACAGCGACGGGCACCTGCACCTGTCGGGCCGCTGCAAGAACCTGCTGATCACTTCCTATGGCCGCAATGTCGCCCCGGAATGGGTCGAGGCGGCGCTGCTCGCCCAGTCCGCGATTGCCCAGGTCATGGTTAGCGGCGATGCACGCCCCTGGCTGAGTGCCGTGCTGGTCGCCGCCCCTGGTGCTACACCGAGCGATCTGCGCGCCGCCGTCGCGCAAGCCAATGGCACGCTCCCCGACTACGCGCAAATCGGCGGCTGGATTGCCGCCGAGACATTCACGCTGGCCAACGGCCGCGCCACCGGCAATGGCCGGCCGGTACGCGGCGCCATTTCGACGCACCATGCCGCCGCACTGGCGGCGCTTTATGAAGAAGAGGAAACCGTCAATGCCGTTTTATGAACAACTGATTGCCGCCACCACCACCGAGCGCGAGCAGTTGCTGGCCGCACCGATCATCGCCGGCTGCCTGCAGGGCCGCGTCAACCGGGAAGGTTATCTGGCCTTTCTCGGCCAAGCCTACCACCATGTCCGTCATACCACGCCCCTGCTGATGTTGCTCGGCGGCCGTCTGCCCGAGCGGCTGGCCTGGCTGCGCAACGCCGTGGCCGAGTACATCGCGGAAGAAATCGGCCATGAGGAATGGATCCTCAACGACATCACTGCCGCCGGCGGTGACGCCGCTGCCGTGCGCGCCAGCCAGCCCGAGCTGCCGGCTGAGCTGATGGTGGCCTACGCTTACGATCTGGTGAATCGGAAAAATCCAGCGGGTTTCTTCGGCATGGTCTTCGTGCTTGAAGGCACCAGCGTCGCGCTTGCGCTGATGGCGGCCGACCGCATCCAGCAGGCGCTGGATTTGCCGGGTGCCGCCTTCTCCTACCTGCGTTCGCACGGCACGCTCGATCAGGAGCACACCAAACACCTGGCCGAATTACTCGAACAGATGGACGTCGATGATCAGCAGGAAGTCGTGCGCTGCGCGCGGATTTTTTATCGCCTGTACGGCGACATTTTCCGCGCCCTGCCAAGCCCGGAGCAAGCAGCATGCAACTGAGCCACGCCCGCATTCTGCTGACCGGCGCCAGCGGCGGCCTCGGCCAGGAACTCGCGCGCCAGCTGACCCAGGCCGGCGCCAAGGTGCTGCTCGCCGGCCGCGATGCGCAGCGGCTGGCCGCGATTAGCGCCGAGCTGTCCGGGCAGGGCGCCGTCGTATCGAGCGTGCGCGCCGATCTCAACCGGCCCGAAGGGATCGCCGCGGCGGTCGGCGCGGCGCGCGAATTCGGCGTCAATGTGCTGATCAACAATGCCGGCGTCGGCGCCTTCGGCCTGTTCGACCAGCAGCAGTGGGCGACCGTCGAGCAGGTGCTGGCGACCAATCTCGAAGCGCCGATGCGCCTCACGCAGGCTCTGCTGCCGTGGCTCAAGGCACAACCGGCGGCGGCCATCGTCAACGTCGGCTCGACTTTCGGCAGCCTGCCGTTCCCCGGTTTCGCCGCCTACTCGGCGGCCAAGGCCGGTCTGCGCGGATTCTCGCAGGCCCTGCGCCGCGAGCTGGCCGACTCCGAGGTAGCAGTCCTCCATCTCGCGCCACGCGCCATCGATACCCCGTTGAATAGCAATGCGGTCAATCAACTCAATCGTGTGCTGAAGAACCACAGCGACACGACTGAAGCAGTCGCCCGGCAAATCGTCGCCGCCTTGCGGCGCGGCGCGGGTGAACATCATTTCGGTTTTCCCGAACGTCTGTTTGCCTGGCTCAACGGCTTCGCACCCGCACTGATTGATCGCGGCCTGGCCGGCAAACTGGCCATCGTCAAGCAACACGCATCTACTGATTAACCGTAACGAAAGGACTCATCATGCAGCCGACCCTACGCAAACTTTTTGTGCTTCCCCTGTTCCTCTCCTTGAGCAGCCTGACCCTGGCGGCAACGCCGGAAGAGCTGATTCGCCCGATCCAGGAGCAATGGGCCGAGATCAAGTATCGGCAACCGGAAAAGCAACAGGTCGAGCTTTATCACACGCTCGCCGAGCAGGCGCGCAAGATCACCGAGGCCAACCCGAACCTGGCCGAAGTGCTGATCTGGGAGGGCATCGTCGTCTCCAGCGAAGCCGGCGCGAAGGGCGGCCTCGGTGCATTGTCGCTGGCTAAGGAGGCCAAACTGCGCCTCGACGAAGCGCTCAAACTCAACGACAAGGCGCTCAGCGGCTCGGCCTATACCAGTCTGGCGACGCTTTACGCCAAGGTGCCGGGCTGGCCGCTCGGCTTTGGCGACAAGGAGCGTGCTGAAGAGTATTTCAAGAAGTCATTGGCCATCAATCCGGGCGGTATTGACCCGAATTTCTTTTACGGCGAGTATCTGATCGATCGTGACCGGCACGCCGAAGCACGAACCTATCTGGAAAACGCGCTCAAGGCCGCGCCGCGCCCGGGTCGGGAACTCGCCGACAGTGGTCGCCGAACGGAGATCCAGGCGCTGTTGGCCAAGTTGAACAAGGACGCTAAATAAGTGCGCATTCTGCTGGTTGAAGATGATTCATTGCTCGGTGACGGTATTCGTGCCGGTCTGAAACTGGCGGATTACGCGGTCGACTGGGTGCGTGACGGTGAAGCGGCGCGATTGGCTTTGCTCGATCACGCCTATGACGCCTGCGTGCTTGATCTCGGGCTGCCGCGTCGCGACGGCCTGTCTGTATTGAAGGGGCTGCGTGACGGTGGCAATGCCCTGCCGGTGCTGATCCTGACGGCGCGCGATACGAGCGCCGACAAGATCGCCGGACTTGACGCCGGCGCTGACGACTATCTGACCAAGCCCTTCGATCTGCCCGAATTGCAGGCGCGCCTGCGCGCCCTGATTCGCCGTGCCAGCGGTTCTCCTACGCCAACCTTAAGTCATGCCGGCGTTGTGCTGGAGCCGGCGAGCAAGCGGGTGACATTGAACGGTCAGGGGATTGCCTTGTCAGCCCGCGAATACACATTGCTGCACGACTTCCTGCTCAACAAGAACCACATCCGGACGCGTGCCCAGCTTGAGGAGAGTCTCTACGCATGGGGCGAGGAAACCGGCAGCAATACGGTCGAGGTCTATATTCACCACCTGCGCAAAAAATTCGGCGCCGACTTCATCCGTACGGTGCGCGGCCTCGGTTATCAGTTGGGCGAGCCGATCTGATGGCCAGCTCGATGTTTGGTTC
Source organism: Rhodocyclaceae bacterium (assembly GCA_044344385.1). Classification (GTDB taxonomy): domain Bacteria; phylum Pseudomonadota; class Gammaproteobacteria; order Burkholderiales; family Rhodocyclaceae; genus CAJBIL01. The sequence continues at coordinate 5,883 of JBIJCY010000132.1, forward strand.
GCTTCGTAGCTGTCGCATGCAATCGCTACGCTGGCGACTGCTCCGGTCGATGACGATTGCCACCCTGTTGATCTGGGTGCTGGCTGCTACGTTGAGTTACCGTCAGGCACGGAAGGAAGTTCAAGATCTGATGGATGGCCAGATAGCAAGCTCGGCCCGGATGCTGCTTGCTCAGGTAGCACATAATGAGGATCATCTGGCCGACTTGTCGGCCAATATGGCCGCACTGCGCGGCGTTAAGTCGAAGCACAACGAGTTGACGCTGGAGTTCCAGATCGGCCGGGCCGACGGCACGTTACTGGCACGCTCCACGAATGCCCCAGCCACATCGTTGAGCGGTGCGCTTGGCTATGCCAATATTGTTCACGAAGCGCACCCTTGGCGTAGCCTGATTTTGAGCACCGAGAAAGGTGACTATCGGATCCAGGTAGCGCAATCGATTAATCTGCGCGATAAGGAAGCGCTGGAAATTGCCAGAAAAACGGTGCTTCCACTCGGTGTGCTTTTTCCTATGTTGTTGGTTCTCATCTATTTTTCTGTACGCCGTGGGCTCAAACCACTCGACGATCTGGCCAGCGATGTCGCGATGCGCTCGCCGGAAAACCTCACGGAGCTAAGTGGCCGTGCCGCACCGCTCGAAGCACGGCCGCTGGTCGTTGCACTCAATCACTTGCTGTTCAGGTTGGGCGCAACGCTGGAGAACGAACGGCGCTTCACCGCTGATGCCGCACATGAGCTGCGTACGCCGCTAGCCGCAGTGAAGGTTCAGGCGCAAGTCGCACTGGTCAGCAGCGATGCGGCCGATCAGCGCCACGCATTGAATCAGGTGCTGGCTGGAGCGGAACGTGCCGCGCATCTTGTTGAACAGCTGTTGCGCATGGCCCGGCTTGACCCGCTGGCACGCTTGCCTGACCCGCGTGAGATCGAACTGGACGAACTGGCGCGCAGAACAGTCGCAGACATGTACGAAGTCGCTCAGGCGGGTGCGCGGGCTATTGATCTGGAGACGGCTGATGTGCCGACACGGGTCAACGGTGACCCCGAACTGCTTGGCGCCGCACTGCGCAACCTGCTCGACAACGCGTTGCGCTACGCACCGGCGGGCAGCAAGATCACCGTTTATGCGCGAGTCGAGCACGGCGAGCCGCTACTGGGGGTGATGGATGAGGGCGAGGGTGTGCCGCCGGAGGAGTTGCCACGACTGGTCGAGCGGTTTTATCGTGGACGCGAGACCAGCGCTGAAGGTAGCGGCCTTGGCCTCGCCATTGTGCGGCGCATCGCCGAACTGCACGGCGCCCGTCTCGAAATAGGCAACCGGGAAGGTGGCGGCTTTGATGCGCGGCTGCGCTGGCACGCCGCGCCTGTGACGGTGGATTGACCAGCGCCGGATGAGTACTTTTCATAACAGATGCACTCGATGACGTCGAAAAATGCGGAAGTTTCACCTCCTTTGTATTTTCGGATCATCAGCAACA
>JBIJCY010000133.1:0-7328 GCA_044344385.1 Rhodocyclaceae bacterium
CGGCGGCACCGTTCCTGATGACCTCGGTGGCCGTCTTCGCCGGCTGGCGCATGGCGGGATTTGCAGCCGCGCTGGTGGGCCTTGCTGCCTTGTTGATGCTCTATGTCGGCCGAGACTATCTGAAGGTAACACCGGCGGCCGCGGTGAGTGATAGTGCAGCTGTGAGCGCCGGTCCAGCCACCGGGTTTTTGCGTAGCGGGGTGGTTTGGCTCTGCTTCCTTTTCTTTTTGTTGTCGACCTCGGCTTTTGGCGCCTTGCAGAATTACTCGACGGCCTCGTTGCAGAATATTTACGCGCTGTCACTGGCCGGTGCGGCTTCCGGTCTGATCGCCTATCTGCTGGGCGGTGCCGGCGGAATTGCCGTGGGTGGATTCATCGCTACGCGCCACGCTCAGGATCGGATTATTGCCATCGGCCTGTCAACGGGTGCGGCGATTGGCTTGTTGCTGGCGGCCGGTGTTGTTTCCGGCTGGGCCGTGTTGCCGCTGATGGCCGTCATGGGTGCTTGCGTTGGTATTGCCGGGCCGTCGCGCGATCTGCTGGTGCGCAAGGCAGCAACGCACGGCCTGGGAAAAGCCTCTTTCGGGCGGGTGTATGGTTTTGTCTATTCAGGGCTGGATGTCGGGCTGGCGACGGCGCCGCTGATCTTCGGGCCGCTGATGGATGGCGGGCATTTCAACGCCCTGTGGGCGGGTGTGGCGTTGCTGCAGGGGCTTGCCGTGATCGCGGCTTTGCGGGTTGGCCGTGACGCGCGATAAAAATCGGCACTATTTCCTGGTATTTGTGTCGAAAGTTGGCGTAGGCTAAGGTATCCGCAGTTTGATCGCGGCGTCTCAACAGAACCATCGGAGATCTTTGGAGCCTTGATGTCTTGAGTTTGACGAATCTGGACGCACTTACGATTTGTGCCCTGCGGGGCGGAAGGGAGTGGTCATGAACATCGTCTACGATAGCGAGCATTACGCAATTGTCGCCTACCCGGTGCAACAGGGTTTTGAGCTGGTTGATAAGGCTGCCAGTCGCAGTTTGTACGTGCATGGATCGGTCGCGATCGATTTGCGCGAGGCGATCGACCGGATTCCCGATGACGAACGCAATGAAGAGTCGATCGATGCGCTGCTCGACGACTATTGTTCGGGTTCGGCGCGGCCGATTGCCTATCACTGATTTGAGACAGCGGTCCTTGCTGGGCAGGCGTGATGGCGGCGAGGTATAATCGCCCCTTTGCGAATTTCGCAATCAACCAACAACCTTATCCATTGGGAGAAAACCGAATGGCCCTGTACGAATCTGCACACACCTTGTTCATGCGCGAAGCCATGGCCCAGCACCCCGAGTGGCGCGAAGAGCAGCGCGCAGGCCGCGCCATCTGGTGGGACAAGAAAACCGATATTAACGAGCAAAAGACCCATCTCGCGTCGCGAGAGGTACATCGCTCTTATCCGTACGACGTGAATTTCGACCAGCAGTAACGCACTGTCGCGCACTGCCAGCATCGCTTCAATGCAAACGGCCAGGCAATTTGCCTGGCCGTTTGCATTGGTTGGCGGGGCCGCGAATTTGGGCGTTGTGACAGTTGGCACAACGCTTTTTTCTTGGCCCCTTTAAGCGATTACCCCTGTAGTGGTTTGACCACCCGTTTGACCGCAGGGTCTTCCGGGTGCGGGTGAATGGTGAAGCCGAGGCTGCTCATCAGGCGGAACATCTTGGTGTTCATTGCCAGAACGTCACCGACCACTGAGCGGTGGCCCTTCATGCGGGCGCAATCAATCAGTGCGGTCATCAGCTTGCGGCCGATGCCGTGTTTCTGCCAGTCGTCGGCAATGGCCAGCGCAAATTCAACCGATTCACCGTCCGGATTGGTGACGTAGCGCGACACGCCGATCTGTAATTCCTTGCCGTTTTCGTCTTCAACCGTAGCGATCAGTGCCATTTCCCGGTCATAGTCGATCTGCGTAAAGCGTACCAGCATGGCCTGCGTCAGTTCGCGAATGGTATCCATGAAGCGGTAATACTTGCTTTCATCGGACATGCGTTTGACGAAATCCTGCTCCAGTTCGGCGTCTTCCGGGCGGATCGGGCGGATCGTCACCGTTCGTCCATCCGGCAGTTCCCATTCCTGCACCAGATGTACCGGGTAAGGGTGAATCGCCATATGCGAGTAGCGGTCGCCGGTGGACGAAGCGTGGTCGATGACGATGCGGGCATCCGCAGCGATGGCGCCGTTTTCATCGACAATCAGTGGGTTGAGATCAAGCTCCTGCAGCCACGGGAGTTCGCAGACCATCTCGGAGATATTGAGGAGGACTTCTTCGAGCGCTTCCATATTCACCGGCGGCATGTTGCGGAACTCGCCAAGCAGCTTGGAGGCGCGCGTCGAACGGATCAGATCCTGCGCGAGGAAGCGGTTGAGTGGCGGCAGTGCAACAGCCCGGTCGCTGAAGATTTCTACTTCCGTACCGCCCGCGCCAAAGGTGATAATCGGCCCGAAAATCGGGTCGCGAACGACGCCGATCATCAGTTCCCGGCCATTCGGACGAGCCAGATAGGGTTCGATTGAAACCCCGTTGATGCGTGCTGTCGGGTGCTTTTTCTGCACCGTTTCGAGAATGTCGTGATACGCATTGCGCACGGCAGGTGCGTTGGTGATGTTGAGGCGAACACCACCGGCTTCACTCTTGTGAATTAGATCCGGCGAATCCACCTTCATGGCTATCGGGAAACCGATCTGTTCGGCGAGTAGCAAGGACTCGGTGGGCGTACGTGCCACCATGGTCTGTGCGACCGGTACGCGGAAGGCGCGCAGAATCGCTTTCGATTCCATTTCGGAAAGTATCTTGCGGCGTTCCTGCAGCACCGCCTCGATCAGCATCTTGGCGCCCTCGGTCTCCGGTCGGGCGTGTTGTGAGCTGGGCTCCGGCGTTTGCAGAAGGAGTTTCTGGTTCCGGTAGTAGGTCGAGATGTGATAGTAAAGTTCGACCGCTGTTTCCGGCATGCGGAAGGCCGGTATCGAGGCTTCCTCCATCAGCAGGCGCGCCTCGGCAACCTGTTCCTCACCCATCCAGCAGGTAAGAATCGGCTTTGAAGTCTGGTCGCTGACGTCGATCACCGCTTTCGCAACTTCCATCGGTTGCGTCATGGCTTGCGGTGAAAGCATCACCAGCATGCCGTCGACCTCGTCATCCTGCGCGACGGCGAGAATGGCGTCGCGATAACGTTCGGGGGTTGCGTCGCCCGCGATGTCGATCGGATTGCTGTGCGACCAGTTGGCCGGCATTGCGGCATTGAGCTTTTGAATGGTATCCAGAGACAGGGTGGCGAGTGGTATCTCCAGATCGCCGGCCCGGTCAGCTGCCATGGCGCCCGGGCCGCCGCCGTTGGTGATGATGGCCAGACGTTTGCCTTGCGGGCGGAATTTTGAAGCGAGCGCTTTGGCGGCATAGAACAACTGGCCGACGTTCTTGACGCGAACAACGCCGGCGCGGCGCACGGCCGCATCGAAAACGATGTCGGAGCCGGCGATCATTCCCGAGTGGGTCTGTACGGCAGCGGAGCCGGCAGCGTGACGGCCGGCCTTGAGCAGGATGATCGGCTTGATGCGCGCGGCGGAGCGCAGGGCGCTCATGAAACGGCGGGCGTTGCGGATGCCTTCGACGTAAAGCAGGATGTAGTGCGTGCGGTTGTCGTAGATCAGGTAATCAAGAATTTCACCGAAATCGACGTCGGCGGTACTGCCCAGCGAGATGACGCTGGAGAAGCCGATGCGGTTGCTTTTTGCCCAGTCGAGAACCGATGAACACATGGCACCCGATTGTGAAACCAGTGCCAGATTGCCGACATTGGCATTGACGCGGGCGAAGGTGGCATTTAGCCCAAGGTCAGGGCGAATGATGCCGAGACAGTTCGGGCCAAGCACACGGACGTTGTAGCTGCGCGCAATTTCCAGCATCTTGCGCTCGAGCGCCGCGCCCGAATGGCCTGCCTCTGAAAAGCCGGCGGTAATGACAATGACGTTTTTAATACCGCTGCGACCGCACTGCTCAACGATCTCGGGTAAGCTTTGCGGGCGGGTGGCGATGACCGCCAGCTCGACGCGCGCGCCGATCTCTTCAATCGACTTGTAGGCCTGCACGCCCTGAACGGTGTCGTGCTTGGTGTTGATCGGGTAAAGACGCCCTTTGTAGCCGGATTCAAGGATGTTTTTGAAAAGGATGTTGCCGACCGAGTGTTCGCGGTCGGACGCGCCGATAACGGCAACCGATTTGGGTTCAAAAAGGCTGGTGAGGTAGTGTTGTTCGAGCATGTTGGCGTCACCTTGCGGGTGATAAATTTAGTGGGCAACTGGTTTGCTGTGTTGCATTGCAGCAATTTAGCACAGATTACGTGCCGAGTCTCTGCCAAGCTACAGTTTTCGAGTGTTAAACGCCCGCTAAATCGGCCAATGAACTATCAATCCGTATGTCGGAACACAGCGTCCGATGTACCGGGCATTTGTTGGCGATTTCGAGCATGCGAGTGCGTTGTTCCGGGCTCAGATCGCCGCTCAGCGTGATGACTCGTTCGATGTGATCCACCTTGCCAACGCCTTCGACCTCAATTTTCTCGTGCGTCAGCTCAACGTTGATCCCGGTTAGTGGCAATTTTTTGATTTCGGCATACATGCGCAAGGTCATCGACGTGCACGCACCGAGCGCCGCGAGCAGATAGTCGAAGGGTGCCGGGCCTGCATCTGCGCCACCTACCGAAACCGGTTCATCGGCAATCAGGGTGTGCCGGCCGACGCTTACCGTCTGCTGGTAACGGCCCTTGCCGTTTTCGCTGACAACAACGGGGGTGTGATGATTGTTCTGTGTCATGGCTTGATCTCCTTGGTATGCTTGGCATGATAAATGAAAGCCCTCTGAATGGAAGAATATGACTGCGCATCTGAATCACTTAACCCCTTCGCCGTGGGTCAACCGCTTCGCATCGCTGATCCCAAAAGGTGGTCATGTTCTTGATCTGGCTTGTGGTGGGGGCAGGCATACGCGCTTGTTGGCTGGTTCGGGCTACAAGGTTGAGGCGGTTGATCGTGACACTGCTGGGCTCGGCGAATTGGCTAGGCTGGGCGGTGTGCATGTGCATCAGGCAGATCTTGAAGCGGGGGAGTGGCCTTATGAGCAGCACAAATTTTCCGGCATTGTCGTCACCAACTATTTATTCCGCCCGCGTGTGCCGGCGTTGCTGGCCGCGCTGGCTGATCCTGGAGTGTTGATCTACGAAACCTTCATGATTGGCAACGAGCGCTACGGAAAACCATCTAATCCCGGTTTTTTGTTGCAGCCGCAGGAGTTGCTGGAATGGGCGCGGAAGGGCGGTATGTCTGTCGTGGCTTTCGAGGAGGGCTATGTCGATTTGCCGAAGCCGGCCATGGTGCAGCGTTTGTGCGCCGTGCGTGGCGCAGTGGTCGCCACGCTTTGATCAGTTGCTAATGATTTGGCGCGCTACCGCGTTGACACCCATGGGCGTCAAGTCGTCGGTGGTGTGGTTTTGCGGCGTGCCAAAACCGGTGTAGTTGCGGTTCTGTGAGCGGTTGTACAGCGGGTCATAGTGTTGTTCGAGTAACTCGCTAACCAGTTCGCGCCATTGCTTGTTGTTCACATACTCATGCCAGCGTGCGATGGTTTCGCGGCTTTGCAGATTGCGTAGTGCTTCGAGGCGTGAGTTGAGCCAGTCTGGTGCTGTCAGGAAATAATCGTAGTCGCGCAACAGGAATTCAATTCGGGCATTCAGTCCTGCTTCGATATTGACGCATTCGGCGCAGCGCATGGTCTCGATCAACGCGTCGGGCAGGTGGATTGAGCCAATCTTGCGGCTCTCCGCTTCAACAAACACCGGTCGCGTCAAGTCAAAGCCGCGCAAGGCGACGAGCAGTTTTGAGTCGAACATTTTTTGTGACGGCTGCGGCGAGTCGGGCAGGACGCCGAGTACCGACCCCTTATGGCAAGCGAGTTCCTCAAGATCGAGCACTTGCTCGTCAAGTTGTCCAAGGGCTTGCAGGATGCGGCTCTTGCCGCTACCCGTGGCGCCGCAGATGACTTTGAGCTTGAGTTGGCGGGGTAGTTCAGCCAGCGTATCGACGACCATTTTGCGATAAATCTTGTAGCCGTTTTCGAGTTGCTGTGCGTCCCAACCGACGCGGCGAAAAATGAAATTCATCGAGCCGCTCCGTTGTCCGCCACGCCAGCAGACAATCAGCGGGCGCCAGGTTTTTGGCCGGTCGAGAAATTTCTGACGCAGATGGCGGGCTATATTTTCCGCAACGTAGGCGGCGCCGATCTTTTTCGCTTCAAAAGGGGAAACCTGCTTGTACAGCGTGCCGACCTCGATGCGCTGTTCGTTGTCGAGTACCGGGCAGTTGATCGAGCCGGGGATGTGGTCTTCAGCGAACTCAGCGGGAGAGCGGACGTCGATGATCTCGTCAAAAGCGGAAAATTCGTCGAGTTGCCGGATGGTGGCGATACCTTGTTTCATTGATTGAACACTGTGCTTTTATTGGCCGTGAGGCGCTATTTTAACAGTGGCGCGAGCCCCTGCCAGACGTTGTCGAGCAGGCGTGGCTGTGCTTCGGCGGTGGGGTGCAGGTTGTCGGCCTGGAATAGTTCGGCATGCGTCGCTACACCGTCGAGCAGAAAGTCGACGAGTGCTGTTTTTCTGACTTTCGCGACCTCAGCAAAAACGTTGTGGAACTCGATGGCGTAACTGCCGTAATTCGGTGGCAGACGTTGGCCGACGATCAGAACCTGAGATTTTTTCTTTTGCGCGCTGCTGGCAATGGCAATCAGGTTGTCGCGCATGGTGCTCATCGGCAGGCCGCGCAGCCCGTCGTTGGCGCCCAGGGCGATAATGACAATTTGTGGCGAGTGTTTGTTCAGCGCCGCTTCGATACGCGCCCGTCCGCCGCTGGTGGTTTCACCAGAGATGCTGGCGTTGACGACGTTATAATCAAGCTTCTTTTCCTGCAGGCGTTGCGCCAGCAGCGCCGGCCAGGCGGCGTCCTGACGTATGCCGTAGCCGGCAGAGAGCGAATCGCCGAAAACGAGAATCATCCCGGCAGCTTGCGCGACGGGTGCGAGCAGGGCCAAGCCAAGCAACAGACAGAAAATAGATGGAAAACGGCGCATGAATGTGGACGCAATGAAGGTGGTTGAGGTCAGTGGGCTTGCCAAACGTGTTGATAACGGTGGTGAGGCATTGACCATTCTGCACGAGATTTCGTTTTCCGTCGCCGCTGGCGAGACAGTGGCGATCGTTGGTGCTTCCGGTTCGGGCAAGTCGACATTGCTTGG
>JBIJCY010000134.1:0-7291 GCA_044344385.1 Rhodocyclaceae bacterium
TCGACAACCAGTGGAAGCCCGTAGATGCGAAGATCAAGGATGCTTTCTTTGTCAGCGACAAACGCTATATCGTTGCCAGGGAGGATGGGGTCATTCATCTCAAACAGATGGATCTGGATCACTATCTCGTGGCCATTGTGCCGGGGGCATCGGGCTGGGTCATTGTTGACCATGAAGGCCGTTATGACGGAACGATTGAAGGTGGCAAGGATGTGAAGTGGGCAGGAGAAGGCGCGACACTGAATCTGGACCAGTTTTTCAAGAACTATTATCAGCCGGGTCTTCTCGCCGCATACGTCAATGGTGATGAGGGTCAGATCCTTCAGGCGGTCCCGGCGAATACCGGCGAAGGTGTCTTTCCTCCCGCCAAGATGGAGATCGAATTTCCCGAAGGAAAGATGAAATCAGGGCAATTGACCAAAGTCGTTGCCATTGCCGAAAGCAAGGGCGGCGAGTTGCCCGAAGACATCCGGCTTTTTCACAACGGCAAGCGTCTTCCCGAGAAGGCGAGACTGGGCTCCCAGCGGGTTCAGCAAAATGAAAAAATTCTTGTCGTTCAGGTGTTTGCCTTTACCCCGGAAGCAGGCGTCAATGAAGTCTTTGCTGAAATTCGCAACGCGCACGGCGTTGGCAGTCGTTCGGAAATTCAGCGCGAGGTGACCGATGGGTTCCGTGCTCCTGGACGCATGTATGTATTGGGAACCGGTGTTGATAAATATAAAACCCCCGGCATCAATCTGGATTTTGCCGCTACCGATGTCCAGGCAGTCGTCAAAAGGCTGACTACGGGCGATCATTCAATCCACAAGGAAGCCATCCCCAAACTGGTTCTGGACTCGCGGGCAACAAAACGGGAAATACTCGATCAACTCGCCCAGTTGGAAAAACTGAGCGCCGACGACTCTGTGGTACTGGTTTTTGCCGGGCATGGTGAGGAACAAAAAGGCGAGTGGTATTTCCTGCCGCACGATGTGGACTTGAAACGACTTTCCGCTACGGCAGTGTCTGCACGGGAAATTCAGGATGCGCTGGTCGCTGCGCCACCCAAACGAATCTTCCTGATGGTCGACGCATGCAATTCGGGCGCGACGATTGATACGTTCAATCGCTTCAGAGCCTTTCAGCGAAGGTTTGTGCAACAGGTCGGCAGGGATTCCGGTGTGACTGTTTTAACGGCAACACGGCGGAATCAACTCGCGGCTGAGTTGCCCGAATTGGGGCATGGAATCTTTACCCACGTGATTCTGCAGGGGCTCGACGGGCGTGCGGCTGCCAACACGAATAACGGGCAGGTTAGTGCGCACCAATTGGCCAATTATGTCGGGGCCAACCTTGAGAAGCTGGCACAACCCTATTTTGCCGGAGAAGGCCTAAGCCAGACGCAAACGCCCGCCTACTTCGTGATCGGCTCCGATTTTCTGATCAGCAATACAACTGTCAGCGCCAGATAGTCGACGCATTGTTGCGGTGGCGCTCAAGGCAACATAGAGTGTCTGCTAGGTGACAGGTAATCAAGGAGAGCGTCATGCGTATTGAACAGGATCTGAAACTCGATTTCAAAGACGTTCTCATTCGTCCGAAGCGTTCGACGCTCACTTCGCGTTCGGAAGTCGACATTTCCCGTGATTTCGTTTTTCTTCACTCAAAGCGCAAGTATCGCGGTATTCCCATCATCGCTGCCAACATGGACGCGACCGGAACCTTCGAAATGGCGCGCTCACTGGCGGGTCACCAACTCTCGGTCGCCTTGCACAAGCATTACGGCCAAGCCGAGTTACTCGCTTTTTTCGCCGAGCCGGCAACGCCCGCCACGACCTTTTATTCAATGGGAATCAACCCGCCGGATTTCGACAAGTTTTGCCGCGTCAAGGCACTGGCCGGCGACACGATTCAGAACGTCTGTGTCGACGTCGCCAATGGCTACACCAAGGCCTTTGTCAGCTTCATCCATAAACTGCGTGCCGCATACCCCGACATCACGATCATGGCCGGTAACGTAGTCACCGGTGAAATGACCGAAGAGCTGATTCTCGACGGCGTCGATATCGTCAAGGTTGGCATTGGCCCCGGCTCGGTGTGCACGACGCGCCGTATGTCGGGTGTCGGCTACCCGCAACTCTCGGCGATTATCGAGTGTGCCGATGCAGCGCACGGTCTGCGCGGCTTGATTTGCGCCGATGGCGGCTGCACCTCGCCGGGTGATCTGGCCAAGGCATTCGGCGCCGGCGCCGATTTCGTGATGCTGGGCGGCATGCTTGCCGGGCACGACGAATGCGGTTCCGAGGTCGTCGAGCAGGACGGTGTACGCAAGATGCGTTTCTACGGGATGAGCTCGCGTGAGGCGATGAAAAAGTACGCAGGCGGTGTTGCCGAGTATCGGGCCGCCGAAGGCAAGGATGTGCTGATCGACTATCGCGGGCCGGTGGAAAATACCTTGCAGGATATTCTGGGTGGTGTGCGCTCGGCCTGTACCTACGTGGGTGCGCGCAAGCTCAAGGAGTTGTCAAAATGCACGACCTTCATTCGTGTCACGCAGCAGCTGAATGAGGTTTTTGGACAGTCCTGAGAGCCAGTCTTTCTAAGTACAAGGCACTCATGACTCCGGACTACTGGCAGCAAGCGTCTTCCGAACTGGCACAGACCGACCCCGTGATGGCCGGCTTTGTCGAGCAATTTTCCGGAAGCTCGTTGATTTCGCGCGGCGATCCCTTTGTCACGCTGGCACGTTCGATCGTCGGCCAGCAGATTTCCGTCAAGGCGGCAGATAGTGTCTGGGCGCGATTCAGTGCGGCTTTGCCGGTGATCGCGCCGAACGAAGTGCTGGCTACCCCCACCGAGGCGCTGCGCAGTTGTGGCCTGTCGGCGCGCAAGGCTGAGTATCTTGGCGATCTGGCGCGTCATTTCATGGCGGGCGAGATCCACGTCGGCCGCTGGTCGGCAATGAGCGATGCAGAAATCATCAGCGAGTTGACGGCGGTACGCGGCATCGGCGTATGGACAGCCGAGATGTTCCTGATATTCAACCAGTTGCGCCCCGACGTTTTCCCGCTTGACGATATCGGCCTGCAGAAGGCTGTGGCGTTGCACTATTGCGCCGGCGAACGACCGGCACGGCGGGCGCTTGTCGAATATGGCGAGCGCTGGCGGCCATGGCGCTCGGTGGCGACGTGGTATCTGTGGCGCAGCCTTGATCCGGTGCCGGTCGAGTATTGATCTGGCGCTACACCTTGTTTTTCTGAACGGGCAGGGGAGGAGGCTTTCGGTTAAAATGAGCGCCGTTTCAAACATACTTAAGCACGATGAAAACCAGTTTCCTGGACTTTGAACAGCCGATTGCCGAACTCGAAGGCAAAATTGAAAACCTGCGTTACGCGCAGGACGATTCTGCCGTCGACATTTCCGAGGAGATCGGTCGTCTGGAGAAGAAGGGTCAGACGCTGACCAAGGATATCTACGCCAAGCTGACGTCCTGGCAGATTTGTCAGGTGGCGCGCCATCCGCAGCGGCCCTATACGCTCGATTACCTGGACCTCATTTTTACCGATTTCGAGGAGTTGCACGGTGATCGTGCCTTCTCAGATGATCGCGCCATTGTTGGCGGTTTAGCGCGTTTCAACGGCCAACCGGTCATGGTGATCGGCCACCAGAAAGGGCGCGATACCAAAGAAAAGATTTTCCGCAACTTCGGTATGCCGCGGCCGGAGGGCTATCGCAAGGCCATGCGTCTGATGAAGCTGGCCGAGAAGTTCGGGATTCCGGTGTTTACGTTTATCGATACGCCGGGCGCTTATCCCGGCATCGACGCCGAGGAGCGTGGCCAGTCCGAGGCGATTGGTCGCAACCTTTATGTACTGACCGAATTGAAGGTGCCGGTGATTGTTACGATCATTGGTGAAGGCGGTTCGGGTGGCGCATTGGCCATTGCGGTCGGTGATCTGGTGCAGATGCTTCAGTATTCGACCTACTCGGTGATTTCGCCCGAAGGCTGCGCGTCTATCCTCTGGAAGAGTGCCGAAAAAGCCAGCGAAGCGGCCGAGACCATGGCGATCACTGCGCCGCGCCTGAAAACTTTGGGCCTGATCGACAAAATCATCAGCGAGCCGCTGGGCGGCGCACATCGCGATCCGGCGGCGATGGCGCAGAGCCTGAAAAAAGCCCTGCAGGACGCCTTGAAGCAGGTCAGCGCGATGTCGACTGCTGAAATGCTCGAAGCACGCTTTGAGCGTTTGATGGCCTATGGCCGCACGAAAGAGCAACCGCTCCGCTGAGCGCTCGCGCTTGGGTGTGAATTCCGGCGTGCATTCTGGTGGGCATTCTGGTGGGCATTCGGGCGCGCATTCGGCTCATTTGCTGCAATCCCTTTCGGTATTTTTAGCGTCACGGCTGGCGCCGGGCGAACGCCTGTGTGTCGGCCTTTCCGGCGGTCGCGATTCGGTGGTGCTGTTGCACGCCTTGCGCGAGTTGGCATTGCCGCTTGAGCTTACCGCGCTGCATGTGCATCACGGCTTGAGCCCTAATGCCGATGCCTGGGCTGACTTTTGCACCAGCCTGTGCGCTGATTGGGGCGTTCCGCTGACCTTGCGTCATGTCGAGGTGCCACGTGATAGTGGGACGGGGCTTGAGGCGGCAGCACGTGCATTGCGCCACGAGGCGTTTGCCGGGTGCGGTGAGGCTGGCGTCAAATGGGTGGCGCTGGCGCATCATCGCGATGATCAGGCCGAGACGGTGCTGCTCAATCTGTTGCGTGGGGCGGGGGTCGATGGTGCCGGCGGTATGGTGGTCGATCGACCACACGGTAGCTGGGCCGTGCGTCTGATCCGTCCGCTGCTTGATGTGCCGCGTGCTGAGCTGGAGGCTTATGCCGAAGCTCACAGCCTCGTCTGGATTGATGACGAGAGCAATGCCGATACGGATTTCCGTCGTAATTATCTGCGCCACGAAATCATGCCGCGTCTTGCGGTACGTTTCTCCGGCAGCGATGCGGCGCTGGCGCGGGCGGCGGCTCATTTTACCGAGGGTGCTGCGCTGCTGGCTGATCTGGCCGAGCTGGATCGGCTGGCAACTGCGCCGGGGGGGCGAATTGAAATCGCCCGACTAAATGCTTTGTCGAGCGCAAGAGCGCGCAATCTCCTGCGCCATGAATTGCGTCTGGCCGGCTGCCCGGCACCGGATACCCGCTGGATCGACGAAGCGCTGCGCCAGTTGGCCAGTACGCGTGCCGAGGCCGCAACCTGCGTCAGTGTGGGGCGGCATCAACTACATGCCTATCGAGGTGAGGTGTATGTCGTTGAAAAGCAGCCGGCAGCGCTCGATGCACCGCTGCGCTGGCTGGGTGAGCCGGCTTTGCCGTGGGCGGGTGGTGTTCTGCAGTTTCGTGAGGTGACGGGTGAGGGCTTGAGTCGTGCCTTGCTTGCTGCAGGCGAATTGAGGATTGCACGTCGTACCGGTGGCGAACGCCTGCAACCGGATGCACGACGGCCGCGGAGAGCGTTGAGAAATCTGCTGCAGGAAACCGGCATCCCGCCCTGGCAGCGCGAACGCTTGCCGTTTCTCTGGTGTGGTGATGCGCTGGCGTGGATTGGCGCACTCGGCATGGATTGCCGTTTTGCCTGCCCGCCGGGTGAGCCGGGTCTTGTCGTTGAGTGGGATTGCCGGGCGCGGGAATCAGCACGCTGATTAGTTGTGCTCGACTTGTGCCACTGCGTTATAACCCATCCCCCTCCCAGCCTCCCCCTTGAAAGGGGAGGAGTTTGACGCTACGACGTATCTTCCAGGCAGCGTGCAACACTACCGTTTCCCCGTTAATAACTGCGCCAGTTCAACGGCGGTTCGAACGCCCATTTTTTCCAGTAGATTCGAGCGATGCACTTCGACCGTCCGCATGCTGATTTGCAGATCGTCGGCGATCACCTTGTTGAGTTTTCCGGCGAGAACCAGATCCATGACCTGTCGTTCGCGCGAGGTGAGCGTGCTCAGTTTCGCGTTGACCGAGTCGGTCGAACTGGCTTCTGTCCGCTGGCGCTCGTCGAGTTTCAGTGCTTCCTCGACGCGATTGACCAGTTCATTGTCGTTACAGGGTTTCTCGACAAAATCGAAAGCGCCATTCTTCAATGCTGAAACCGCCATCGGCACGTCGCCGTGGCCGGTCAGGAATATCACCGGCAAGGTGCAGCCACGCTGGCGAAGCAGGTCGAAGAGTTCGGGCCCGCTCATTTCGTTCATGCGGATGTCGAGCAGGATGCAGCCGGTGAATGTGCTGTTCCACGCCTCAAGAAAGGCCTCTGCCGACGGGTAGGTCAGGCAGTCGATGCTGCGTGACTGGAGCAGCCAACTGAGTGAGTCACGGATGGCTTCGTCGTCATCAACAAGGTAGGCGCGTGGGTTCATGGCAGGCCGATCGGCAGGGTAATGACAAAAATGGTGCCGCCTTCCGGGTTGTTTTCAACCCACAGACGGCCTTGATGGAATTCGATGATCGAGCGGCAAATGTTGAGTCCCATGCCCATGCCCTCCGCTTTGGTTGAGAAAAACGGCGTGAATAGTTTCTCCTGCACTTCCGTTGAAATGCCCGGGCCGAGATCAATCACCCGAATTTCCATCTGGTTTTCAAGCTGGCTGAGTTTGATGGTTAGACGGCGGCGCTCGGATGGTTGGTCATTCATCGCTTCCAGTGCGTTGCGCATGAGATTGAGCAGCACCTGTTCGAGCATCACCTGATCTGCCATCAGTTCGGGGCGCATCCCCTGAATTTCACGCACGATGCGGATGTGGCGGTTTTTGGCCGCAGATTCGATGAAGCCGATGCTGTCGTCGATGACTTCGGCGAGATCGCACGGGGCACGTTTCGGCTCGCTCTTGCGCACGAAGTCGTGAACGCGGCGAATAATGCGGCCGGCGCGTTGGGCCTGAACGCCGAGTTTGGTCAGTGCGCCGGATAGTTCGTCACGGGTGAATGCGCCCGATTCGAGCTTGTTGAGGCAGCCGGTGTTATAGCTGGTGATTGCGGCGAGTGGCTGGTTAAGTTCATGTGCCAGTGTCGAGGCCATCTCGCCCATGGTCACCAGACGTGAAGTGAGCTGCAGTTTTTCCTGCTGCTGGCGGGCGAGTTCTTCGGCATGCTTGCGTGCGGTGACATCGACAATCGAGCCCATCCATCCGGTGTGCTGACCATCGGCGTCGATCAGCGGCGCTTCGTAAACGAGTGCGTCGAAACGGCTGCCATCCTTGCGCATGAAGCGGATCTCGAAGCCTTCTCGCGGCGCATTGCCTTCCATCACGGCGTTGTGCAGCG
>JBIJCY010000011.1:0-23256 GCA_044344385.1 Rhodocyclaceae bacterium
TACGCCACTCTCCGCATTTTTAAACACGTAGACCGCCAATCCACGCGGCCTGCAGGCCATTCCGCCTGTTAGCGAGCAACCGGAATCCGTCGCACGCACTCCCGCCAGAGGGTGGCAAAGGCGCCTGATCGCGCTCGCTGGCAAACAGACGCCATAGCACCAGCCCCATACCGCCGCTGTTTAATCACTTGCCTTCAAATTAAAGACTGCTTTAATATCGAAGCTGCGAATTAAAGAGGTCTTGAATATGTTCCGCTCTGCTGGCAGCTACATCACTACGACAACGCTCGGCGAAGCCGTTCGGGCTTTCGTTCCGCACGCTCTTCCGCCGGCAACGCCGCCACTATTGGCCGACGCGTACGTCGCACAGAACCGGACTGCGGAACTTGCTCTTGCCCGCTTATCCGGCGTCTCCGGACTTGTTCCTTCTGTTGATTGGCTTTTGTACAGCGCGATCCGCAAGGAGGCGCTACTCACTTCCCAAATCGAGGGCACGCAGGCAACGCTGACCGATTTGTTTGACGAGGAAGCGGGTCTGGCGGTTCACAACACGGACGACCTCGAAGAAGTCACCAATTACCTGCGCGCCTATCGACTGGTGCGCGACAATCTGCGCGACCCGAACGGGCTGCCGATCAGCGCTCGTCTTCTGTGTGATGCACATCGCTTGCTGTTGGACGGCGTGCGCGGCGCAGGTAAGCAGCCAGGCGAACTGAGGCGTTCACAAAACTGGATTGGCGGCACCCGACCCGGCAATGCTGTATTTGTCCCGCCTCCGGCTGACCATATAGCGGATCTGCTGAGGGATCTGGAGCGATTCATTCATACGGATGCGCCAGCACTTCCGCCCCTGGTCAATATCGCTCTGGTACATGCTCAATTTGAGACGATCCATCCATTTCTCGATGGCAACGGCCGCATTGGGCGCCTGCTGATTGCTGCGCTATTGGAGCATTGGGGGCTGTTGCCCGAGCCGCTGATGTACCTGAGCGGCTATCTCAAGCAGCACCAAATGGAGTACTACCGATTGCTCTCCGTTATTCGAACTGAAGGCAATTGGGAAGACTGGATTTCCTTCTTTCTCGCAGGCGTCTCTACGGCCGCTACTGAAGCCGAGCGCAGTATTATCGAGATTGCCTCGCTGCTCGCCAGTCACAGACGTCAATTGCTCGAGTCACCCACGGCTGGCCCTGCGAGCTACCGACTGTTCGAATTGTTGCCAATGATGCCGCGCTTCACCGTCGAACGCGCAAGGCAAAAGCTCGGAACCACCTTTCCAACGGCAAACGCCGCAGTCAAAACACTCGTTGATCTGGGCGTTGTGGCCGAAATGACCGGACAAAAGAAGAATCGCAGTTTTGGCTACCAGTCGTACATCGCGTTGCTTACCAAATAAGCGATGGGCAGGTTGTCGCTTAAGCTGCAGCCCACTCTTGTTTGCAGACTCACTCGCTGCCCATCAATATTTTCGTTTGATGCCGCTCAGAAACTCGCTGTAGCGCATATCCGACTCGAGGATGTGGCGCATCCACCATGCTGTTAAAAACTGATGCACGGCGGCCTTGTCTGCGCTTCCATCCATTGCGGCAAGAAGCGTCTCGCTTAGCCATATCTCGTATTCTTCGTGTTCTGCCTTTTGCTCATCGAGCAGCGGACAGTCGATCTGACTGAGCATTTCCTCTTCTGTCCGGAAGTGCTTTTTGGCATAGACCGCGAGGTCATTCAGGAGAACATGAAACTGCTCGACGCCTTCAAGGCTGCTGTCTTCCATGCATTCGTCGGCCTGTTTGCACAGTGCCAGCAACTCTTTGTGCTGTCTATCCAGTATCGGATGACCAACGCTGAAACTCGGGTCCCACGCGGGTGCGGTCATTTTTTTCTCTCGGAAACTTGGGTAGGTATAGATGCGGCTGTTTAGCGGTGAAGTTTTCAACGATGCAATTGCACCGTTTGCGGGTCATCAAAATGATCAACCAGAATCTGCCGCACACGATCCTGCCAGAGCGTTGCGAAGACTTCTGCCACCACGCTATCACGTTCGCCGGCAAGCAAGCGCTGCAGCAACGGCCCCATGCGCGGATCGGGTGGAATATGCGACAGGTGCAGCTCGGCACTCAGGCTATCTCCCGTATCGCGGCGCGTGAAGCAGACTTCGCCGAGGATATCGGTGTCAAAACACATCAAATCACGACGCGAGAAATTCCCGGCAATGCCTTTGAAGCCGCCAACTCCTGCAGCGCCGGTCAGCATGCCGATGACGCCGGCGGTGACGCCGACCACACCGACTTCTTGCGACTCACGAAAATCTACCCGGATATCACCGCGCTCGGGCATGTCATCGCCGTAAAGTGCATTGAGCACCCGGCTCGTCATCAGGTAGGCGCCGGCAACGGTGGGACACGAATGCCCCGCAAGCTTTACCACATCGGCATAGTGATATTCGACCAGGCCGCCGTCGGCCGCACCGAGAAACTCCGCCAGCCTGTCGCGCAGGACGATGGTCGGCACTTCGGAGAAAAATGACGGAAAGGCCATCGCTCAGGTCGCCTTTTTCTGGATCAGTTCGATCTTGTAACCATCGGGATCTTCGGCAAAAGCGATCACCGTCGTGCCGTGTTTCATCGGCCCCGCTTCGCGTACAACCTTGCCGCCGCGTGCCTTGATCTGGGTGCAGGCAGCGTAGGCGTCATCGACTTCAAGCGCGATATGCCCGAATCCATTACCCAACTCGTAGGCGGGCGTATCCCAGTTGTGCGTCAGCTCAAGCACGGCGCCTTCCTGCTCACTGCCATAGCCGACAAACGCCAGCGTGAAGCGGCCGTCGGGGTAGTCCTGACGGCGTAACTGGCGCATGCCGAGCACTTCGCTGTAAAAGGCCAGCGATCGATCCAGATCACCAACGCGCAGCATCGTATGGAGAATTCTCATGGTGCGTCCTTGCAGAATGCGTTTACAAACGCATTACCAGTGCGGGCAATGGGCAGCGAGCGTTTTAAGCTCGTCGCGTGCCGCACGGTAGTCGGGGTAAAGATGCTCAACGATGGACCAAAAACGGTGGCTGTGGTTCATTTCGCGCAAATGCGCGAGTTCGTGCGCAACAACGTAATCAATCACGGGCAAAGGAAAGTGGATCAGCCGCCAGTTGAGGCGTACCCCCGTTTTCAGGCTGCAACTGCCCCATCGCGTGCGCGCTGCGGAGAGCGTCAATCGAGGCAGGACCACGCCGAGCAGCGCAGCATAGTGCGTGAGGCGCGTCAGAAACAGCTCGCGCGCCCGTTCGCGCAGCGCCTTTTCAAGCACCCGCCCGGCGTCATCCGGTGAGCGCAGGCAGAGGGTGAGTGTTAGCATCCCCGAGGAATCCTGGGCATTCCACACGCCACGATTGGCGCCAATAGCCACGCGTATCTCGAGCGGCGCACCGAGCAGTGGCAACTGCACGCCATCGACGATACGCAGCAGATCGGGGCGACGCCGGCTGCGCCATTCGTCCAGTTTCTGCACTACCCACTCGCCGTGGCGCAGGATCAGCGACTCGACCTCGCGCAGCGAGGAGCGGCTCGGGGCACCAACACGCAAGCCGCGATGATCTATGGAGAGGCCAATGGTACGCCGCCGGGCACGGCGCAAAACGTAAGGAACGATGCGGTCACCAAGCGCGATGGTGCGCGGCGTTTCGTCTGCCGCCAAGGGCTTTTCGCTGGAGAACAGCAGCTCAGGCTGCCACGGCATCGCAAACATCAGGATAGCGGTGCGGTGAAAGGCGATGCATTTCGGCCTCGATCCACGCCTCGACCAGCGTGTTGATTTCGGCTTCGCTCTTGCCTGCCGGATCGACTGCCGGACCGATACTGACGGTGATCAAGCCCGGAGATTTAAGAAAGGCATTCTTACCCCAAACCTCACCGGCATCGTGCGCCACGGGCACCACTTTGGCGCCGGTCTGCACCGCCAGATGGGCGCCACCCGACTTGTAGCGGCGTTTCTGCCCGGGCGCGACGCGCGTTCCTTCAGGAAAAATCACCACCCAGAACCCTGCGCCAAGGCGATCACGCCCTTGGTCGACAACTTGCCTGAGCGCATCCTTGCCGGCCTGGCGGTCAATCGAAATCATCTTCATGGCCGCCAATCCCCAACCAAAAAACGGGATGCCGAGCAAAGATTTTTTGAGTACAAAAACAAGCGGCGGGAAGATCTCCTGCAAACCGACCGTCTCCCATGCCGATTGATGTTTGGAGAGAATAATCGCCGGCTCGGACGGCATGTTTTCACGGCCGATGACCCGATAGTGGATGCCGAGCACGTATTCACTGAGCGCCATGAAACCAACCCGCCAGGCCGCGATAATCGCGTAGCGTGTTTGCATGGGGAAAATCATCGCCAGCGAAACGAGGATGCCGAAAGGAATCGTCAGCAGGCTGACCAGAACCAGAAACAGGGCGGAGCGAACAAGCGTAATCATGAGGCGAGCAGATGATCGACCGCAGCGGCCAAATCCGGAAAAATCAGGGTACCTTCGGGCAAATGGTCTTCGGCGCGTGTTTTTTCGCCCTTGCCGGTAAGCACCAGCAGCGGCTTGCCGCCAACGGCTACCGCCGCCTGCAGGTCGCGCAGCGAGTCACCAATCGAAGGGGTGCCGGCCAAATCAATGTTGTAACAACTGGCGATGCGTTCGAACATGCCGGGCTTTGGTTTGCGGCAATCGCACGCAGAATCAGCGGCATGCGGGCAATAAAAGACGGCATCAATACGTGCGCCGACAGATTGCGCAGCACGATGCATCTTGCCGTGAATAGCATTCAGCATATCCATATCAAACAGTCCGCGACCAATACCTGACTGATTCGTTGCAACCACCACCCGATAACCCGCCTGATTTAGCTTGGCAATCGCCTCGAGACTGCCAGGAATAGGCTTCCATTCCGAGGGAGACTTGATGTACTGCACCGAGTCGAAATTGATAACGCCATCACGATCGAGGATAACGAGCTTCATGGTTCTACACCGCCAGCCGGGAAATATCGGCGACCGCGTTCAACTGGTCGAACAGCGCCTTGAGCAGGCCGAGCCGGTTGGCACGCAGGAGCGGCTCATCAACATTGACCATCACCGCATCGAAGAATTGATCGACCTCGACGCGCACGGCAGCCAGCGCTTTCAACGCATCGGCGTAATCCTCATTCGCGACGTGCGATCTGACCAGCGGGGCGATCAGCACAACGCGCTCAAATAATGCTTTCTCCGCCGGCTCCTGTAGCAGCGCCACATCGGGCTCGGGCAGTTGGCCTTCGGCTTTCTTGAGAATATTGCCGATCCGCTTGTTGGCTGCAGCCAGCGCCAGCGCTTCAGGCAGACGTTGGAAGTCACGCACGGCAGCGAGCTTGGCTGGCACGCAATCGATGCGCGTCGGGCGCTGAGCAAGCACCGCTTCGATCGCATCCGGCGCGTGCCCGGCATCCTTCAGCAAACCGCGCAGACGATCGAGCATGAAGTCGAGCAGCGGATCACTCACGGGCTGCGTCAGCACGCCAGCAGTAAATCCGGCCTGTGCGTTGGCGATCAACTCGGCCAGATCGAGCGGTAGCGGCGACTCCATCAGGATACGCAACACACCGAGCGCAGCGCGGCGCAGGCCAAAGGGATCCTTGTCGCCGGTCGGAATCTGGCCGATACCGAAGAAACCGGTGAGGGCATCAAGCTTGTCAGCCAGCGCAGCAGCACAACCAATGTTGCCGGCAGGCAACGCATCGCCAGCAAACCGCGGCTGGTAGTGGCTTTGCACGGCATCGGCAACGGCCGCATCCTCGCCGTCGTGCAGCGCGTAATAGCGCCCCATGATGCCCTGCAGTTCGGGAAATTCGCCAACCATGTCGGTCACCAGATCGGCCTTGGCCAGACGCGCCGCACGGGCGGCCAGCGAAGCATTGGCGCCGAGACGCACAGCGATTTTCTGCGCCAGCGACTCAAGCCGTTCGACGCGCTGCAGCACCGAGCCGATCTTGTTGTGATAGACGACGTTGCCGAGCTTCTCCAGACGCGAAGCGAGCGTCGCCTTGCGGTCCTGATTGAAGAAGAAGCGTGCATCGGATAGACGCGGCCGCACGACGCGGGCGTTGCCGGAAACAATATGGATCGGGTCGTCCACCTGCATGTTCGAGACGATCAGGAACTTGTTGATCAGCTTGCCTGCAGCATCCAGCAACGGGAAGTACTTCTGGTTCTGCTGCATGGTCAGGATCAGGCATTCCTGCGGCACTTCAAGGTACTCGACTTCAAACTCGCCGACATAGACGACGGGCCATTCAACCAGCGCAGTCACTTCATCAAGCAGGCCATCGGCGCGATTAATTGTGGCGTTCAGTTCCTTTGCTTTAACATCGAGCTGCAGAGCAATGGATTCGCGGCGTTCGGCGAAACTGGCAATAGCCTTACCTTGCGTCCTCAGTGTTTCAACATAGCTTTCGGCATTGGCGATGGCGATCTCACCGGTCGACATAAAGCGGTGGCCGCGCGTGACATTGCGGCTGGTCAGCCCGAGCAACTCACCCGGCACCAGACGATCGCCGTGCAGCATGACGAGTCCATGCACGGGGCGGACGAACTGGTGATCGGTATCACCCCAGCGCATCAGTTTGGGGATCGGCAGTTTTTTCAGCGCGTCAGCAACGATGCTGGCGAGCACATCGTCAAGCTTCGCACCCTTGACGGCAGCCTGATAGAAAAAGGTCTCGGACTTACCGTCCATGCGCTTCTCGAAACGGGTGATCTCGGAAACCGGAATACCCTTGGCTTCAAGTTTCTTCAGTAGCGCCGGTGTTGGCTGACCTTCGGCATTAAGCGCGACGGCAACCGGCATGATCTTTTCAAAAGCCGTAGCATCGGGTGCCACGGCGAGCACGCCCGGCACCTGAATAGCCAATCGGCGCGGCGTGGCGAACCAGCGGTAGTTGTCGCCAGCGGCAACCAGATTGCGATCTGAAAGACCCGCATGAATTTGTGCGGCAAACACCTCACCCAGACGCGACAGCGCCTTGGGTGGCAGTTCTTCGGTGAGCAATTCGACAAGCAGTGTGGCGTTCATGTTATTTGACCTCCTGCGAATTGCACGATGGCTTGCACATCGGGAAGCCAAGCGCTTCGCGGGAGTTGTAGTAGGCCTGCGCCACTTCGCGCGCCAGCGCACGCACACGTCCGATGTAGGCAGCACGCTCGGTCACCGAAATGGCGCCGTGCGCGTCGAGCATGTTGAAGCAGTGTGAGCACTTCATCACCTGCTCAAACGCCGGCAACGCGAGATTCAATCCCATCAGGCGCTTGGCTTCGGATTCGTGGTCGGTGAAATGGCGGAAGAGCATCTCGACGTTGGAATGCTCGAAGTTGTATTTCGACTGCTCGACTTCGTTCTGGTGATAGACGTCGCCGTAAGTGATGCGGTAGCCCGGCCCTTCGGCCCAGACAAGGTCATAGACGTTCTCGACGCCCTGCAGATACATTGCCAACCGTTCAAGGCCGTAAGTAATTTCACCAAGCACCGGCTTGCAGGTCAGCGAGCCGACTTCCTGGAAGTAGGTGAACTGGGTGACTTCCATACCGTCGAGCCAGACTTCCCAGCCGAGACCCCAGGCGCCGAGGGTAGGGCTTTCCCAGTCGTCTTCGACAAAGCGGATATCGTGCTCACTGGTGTTGATACCCAGCGCGCGTAGCGAGTCAAGGTAAAGTTCCTGAATATTGGCGGGCGACGGCTTGAGCACGACCTGATACTGGTAATAGTGCTGCAGGCGGTTCGGATTTTCGCCGTAGCGGCCGTCCTTGGGGCGGCGCGAAGGCTGCACGTAGGCCGCGCTCCACGGCTCGGGGCCGATCGCGCGCAAAAAGGTAGCGGTGTGAAAGGTGCCGGCACCGACTTCGATATCGTAGGGCTGGAGCAGCGCGCAACCCTGTTTGTCCCAAAAATTCTGGAGACGCAGGATGACTTCCTGAAACGTAGGCATGGACTGGCTTCGTGGATGCGAAAAAAGCTGATTTTACTTCGTTTTTAACGCGACAAGAACCCGCTTCAGCGAGCTTGTTGCCGACCCGTTGCCTTCTCCCGTTAATTTTTTGGGCAAAACGTGCACTTGACACTTGCCGCCGGTCGGATCAATGTCGGGTAATCGACATTTTTCGGTACCATTTTGGCTCGCCAATTACCTGCTCAACTATGGCCCGCGCCCCACTTATTCTGCTGATTCTTTTGCTGGCTGGCTGCGCCACCTCGGACAAGGGGCGGGCACAGTTGCTGGCGTCGGACGATATCGGCGCAATCTATTCCGATCTTGGTCTGCGCGCACGTCTGGTCGCCGCCGCCGACAAGGACTGCTCCAGCGATGAGTGCGAGGCCACGGCGATATTCCGCCGCCAGGTGGGAGAAGCGGGCGAAAGACTGTCCAAAGCGGCTTATGCCGCCTACCCGGAACTTGAACAGCGCGTCCCGCGCTTCGAGTTTTCGGTCCCCACAAAACAAGAGCTGGGTACGCTGTCCAACACCAAAGGTAGTGTTGTTATTTTTAGCGCCATGAGCGAACTCGGCATGGATGAAGCCGCGCTCAACTTTGTCGTCGCTCGTGAAATGGGCCACATCATCGGACGCCATCATCAGGAAAACACCGGCCTGTCGATCGCCGTTTCCGTGGTCGCACAACTGATCTTCCCGATGGCAAACATCATTCGCGGCGCAGCGGCAGTACTCCCTACCACCAGTGCCGTAACCGCAGCGACAACCTCTGCCGCCTCCATGCTCGGCACACGCGTGCTGCAGTCAGTCTATCGCCAGGACCAGGTCGACGAGGCTGACACCATTGCCTTCAAGTTACTGCGTCAGACTGGCTGGGATCTCGAAGAGGTGGTGCGCTCGGTGGGCAGCATGGAGCCTCAGCTTGCGCAAATCGGTGAAGGCGGCTGGATTTCGGAATTCCATCTATCAAAAGCAC
Organism: Rhodocyclaceae bacterium; assembly: GCA_044344385.1. Classification (GTDB taxonomy): domain Bacteria; phylum Pseudomonadota; class Gammaproteobacteria; order Burkholderiales; family Rhodocyclaceae; genus CAJBIL01. The sequence goes on from JBIJCY010000011.1 coordinate 8,967, forward strand.
GGCTCGACCTGCTTGATTGCGATGCCCCTTGGTCGACAGAGCCCGAAATGCTGCTGACAACACTGGACGGCATGCGGATAGATTACGAACTCTCCACGCAATAGAAACACATCCCCGACTCAGGTCTTACGTCGAAAAAATAGCGCTATCAGCAACACCGCAAGCAAAACCACCGGCCAGTTCCCCCAGCGTACAAATGGCGTCGTCCCCGTGTAGCCATGCACTTTGCCGACCAGTGCGTCACGCGTAAAAGGGGGTAGTACCGCCTGAACAGACCCATCCGCCCCGATGATCGCTGTCATCCCTGTGTTGGTCGCACGCAACATCATCCGGCCAGCCTCAAGGGCGCGCATCCGGGCAATCTGCAGATGCTGCGCCGGCGCCAGCGAGTCACCAAACCAGGCTACGTTTGAAAGATTGACGAGCAAGGTCGCCTCGGGCAATGCCCGAATAATCTCCTCACCAAACGCATCCTCATAGCAAATATTGACTGCAACTTTTTGCCCGGCAATTTGCATCGGCGCCTGCTTTGCCGCACCGGGCGTAAAGTCGGACATCGGGATATGCGCCATCGCCAGAAACCATGCGAAACCCGGCGGGATGAATTCACCAAAGGGGACGAGGTGCGATTTGCTGTAACGCTGCTGTGCTGATGTACCGAGGCTGACGGCACCGTTGGCATAACGCTGGCCGCCACTCTCCGTATCACCTAGCGCAATACCGAACAGCATGTCACCCTGCTGTCGCATCGCCAGTTTCTTCAACTCATCGAAGTACTCGCGCGGCACCTGATCAAAAAAAGCCGGCAGTGCGGTTTCGGGCAACACGGTCAACTGCGCCGGGTGATCCGCCGCAAGACGATAGTAGGTGCGCAGAGAGTCTGAAAACTTCTCCGGCCGCCATTTCATATCCTGCGGGATATTGCCTTGCAGCAGAGCCACCGAGAGCGGCTCACCTTGTGGCGCCACCCAGCGCACATCGCGCAACAAATCGCCGACAGCCAAAAACAGGCCTACCGTTAGCAAAGGCAGCGCCGGACACCAGCGCAGCCAGCTTAAACGACCCGATGTCCTGCATGGTTCCACAGAAAGCCAGCGCTTGAACACTTCGCAAATCAACGCACCGAGCAATGCACAGATCAACGACACGCCATAAACACCGAGCACCGGCGAAAACCCCGCGAGCGGGCTCGGTGGCGATTGGGAATAACCGACGGCGAGCCATGGAAACCCCGTCAACACCCAGCCACGCAACCATTCAGCAAACACCCACAAAGCCGAAAAAAACAGTGCGCGAGGCAACCAGCGGGACGGCGAAAAACGAACGAATAGTGCGCCAACAAGGGTCGGAAAACTCGTGAGGACTGCGCAAAAAAGAAAGGTGGCCAAGGCCGCTACGGGTGGCGGCATACCGCCAAAAACACTCAGGCTGACATAGACCCACGACACGCCGGCAATGAACATGCCGAAGCCGAATGCCGCGCCAATACGCGCCCCTTCGCGCACCGTGCCACACTTGCCAAGCAGCCCGTACAAACCGCCCAGCATCAGCCAGACCAGCGCAAACCAGCCGAACGGCGCATAGGCGAGGACGCTCGCCGCGCCGAGCAACAGCGCACCGAGCAAACGATAGTGTGTGGAATTAAGTGTTGGCACCCGCATCTTGCGGGTTGGTGACGAGCAGCGTGTAAAGACGACGGCTGTCGGCACGCAGTACCTGGAAGGAGGTTCCGTCGATCTCGACAACTTCATTGCGCTTGGGTACGCGGCCAAGCTGATGCAGGATCAGGCCACCGACGGTATCGCATTCCTCGTCACCAAATTTTGTACCCAAAACGGCGTTGAAATCAGCCACCTCAGTCTGCGCCTTGACCCGATAACGGCCTGCATGATCAAGCTGAATATTGTCGTCTGCTTCGTCGAAATCGTATTCATCTTCAATGTCACCGACGATCTGTTCAAGCACATCCTCGATCGTCACCACCCCACACACACCGGCGTACTCATCCACCACGACGGCCATGTGGTTACGTGAGACGCGAAACTCACGGAGCAGTACATTGAGGCGTTTCGATTCGGGAATAAATACGGCCGGCCGTAGCCAGGCGCGCAGGCTGAAATCCTCCTCGGTCTGCACGCGTAGCAGATCCTTGGCCAACAGAATGCCGAGTACGTTGTCACGACTCCCGTCAATCACGGGAAAACGTGAGTGCGCCGTTTTATTGACGTAGGCGACGATGTCTTCGAGCGGGTCGTCAATATCGACGACATCCATTTGTGAGCGCGGCACCATGACGTCACGCACGCTGATTTCCGAGGCGGCAAGCGCGCCTTCGGTAATGGTCAGCGCATCGGCATCGAGCAGATTACGCTCGTAGGCGGAGTGCAGCAGCTGCATGAGCTGCTCGCGGTCCTCCGGCTCGCGCAGGAGAAGAGATGAAAGACGTTCAAAAAATCCAGGTTTATTGCCTGAGCTACTGTCCATATTTTCTTATAAGGAACGAGGCGTAAGCGACGACCGAAAGTCGTCGCTTACGCATCAACCCTCACCGGCATAAGGGTCCGGGTAACCGAGCGCGGCCAGAATTGTGCGCTCCCTGCCTTCCATGAGCAGCGCCTCTGCCTCGCCTGCTTCATGGTCATAATTCTGCAGGTGCAGCATACCATGCACGATCAGGTGAGCGTAATGCGCCGGCAGCGACTTGCCCTGTTCGGTTGCTTCGCGCGCCACCACCTCGGCGCAGATCACCAAATCGCCGCAAACGCTGGGCTCTATTTCATACGGAAAGGACAACACGTTGGTGGCGTAATCCTTGCCCCGATAGTCGTTGTTCAACGAGCGGCCCTCATCGGCATCAACAAAACGTACGGTGATCTGTCCGCCACGCTTGCCATCCACATCCAGCGCCGCACGTACCCAGGCGCGAATCTGCGGGCGCAAGGGTACGCCCGCATCATTACAGGCATATTGCACACTGAGATTCAGCCGTTTATTTGGCAGCATGCCCGACATCCATTGCTGCTGTGTGCGCCTCGTAGGCAGAAACGATGCGTGCCACGAGCGGGTGACGAACGACATCTTCCTTGAGGAATTCGGTGAAGGCGATACCGCGCACTTCCTTGAGTATCTGGCGTGCCTCGATCAGGCCGCTCTTCTGCCCGCGCTGCAGATCAATCTGCGTCACATCACCGGTGACCACGGCCTTGGCACCAATACCGATGCGCGTCAGGAACATTTTCATTTGCTCTGGCGTCGTGTTCTGCGCCTCGTCGAGAATGATAAAAGCGTGGTTCAGCGTACGCCCGCGCATATAGGCGAGCGGCGCAATTTCGATGGCACCGCGCTCAAAAAGTTTAGCCACTTTGTCGAAACCCATCAGATCATAAAGCGCGTCGTAAAGCGGCCGTAGATACGGATCTACCTTCTGCGCCAGATCGCCCGGCAGAAAGCCGAGACGCTCACCGGCTTCGACTGCCGGGCGTGTCAGCACAATGCGCTGCACCAGTTCGCGCTCAATGGCGTCAACCGCCGAAGCAACCGCGAGGTAAGTCTTCCCGGTCCCCGCTGGTCCCGTGCCAAAAGTGATGTCGTGTTCCTGAATCGCCTTGAGATATTCGACCTGACGCGGTGTACGGCCATGCAGCTCAGTCTTGCGCGTCAGCAGTGCCGGCGAGGCGCCAGCACCGGAGGCGGTTTTTCTTGCCGGGCGGTTCAGCAATTCGATCAAACCGAGCTGGATTTCATCGACCGACAAGGTGTTTTTAGCCAGCGCATAGAACTGCTGCAGGGCTTCGGAAGCGCGCGCCGTTTGTACTGTATCGCCACGCAAGGTAAAGCGCTCGCCACGCCGCGCAATGGTCACATCAAGCGCGGTCTCGATCTGCCGCAAATTTTCATCGAGCGAACCACACAAATTGGCGAGTTGCGTGTTGTTGACCGGCGACAGAAGCAATTCAATCGCGCGACGTTTTACAACGGCGGATTTTTCGCTCATAGCTCGCGCGTAACTATTTCGCCACGCAGCGAATGCGGCAAGGCAGCGGTAATACGCACATCCACGAAGCTGTGAACAAGGCGCGAATTACCTACAAAATTCACCACGCGGTTGTTGTCAGTTCGCCCGGCCAACTCGGTTTCATCTTTCCGTGACAGTCCTTCGACCAGTACACGCTGTACCGAACCGACCATCGCTACGGAAACAACCTGCGCCAGTTCTTCGATGCGCTTCTGCAAACGCTGAAGGCGTTCGAGCTTCAGCTCCTGTGGTGTTTCATCTACCATCTCGGCGGCCGGAGTGCCAGGCCGCGAGCTGTACATGAAGGAAAAGGACGCGTCGAAACCAACGTCGTCGATCAGCTTCATCGTCTTCTCGAAATCCTCAGCCGTCTCACCAGGAAAGCCGATAATAAAATCGGAAGACAAGGACAAATCGGGACGCACCGCACGCAACTTACGCACCAGACTCTTGTATTCAATCGCCGTATAGCCACGTTTCATCGCCGCCAGTACGCGGTCGGAGCCGGATTGCACCGGCAGGTGCAGATGTGAAACGAGCTTGGGCACGGTCGCATAAACATCAATCAATCGCTGCGAAAGCTCACGCGGATGCGAAGTCGTGTAACGAATGCGCTCGATACCGGGAATCTCGGCGATGTACTCGATGATCAAGGCAAGATCGGCCTTTTCTTCACCAGCGGCCATCGCGCCTCGATAAGCATTGACGTTCTGCCCGAGCAGAGTGACTTCCTTGACGCCCTGCGCGGCCAGACCAGCCACTTCAGTGAGAACGTCGTCAAAGGGCCGCGAAACCTCTTCACCACGCGTATAGGGAACGATGCAGAAGGTGCAGAATTTGCTGCACCCCTCCATGATCGAGACAAAAGCCGAAGCGCCTTCGACCTTGGCCGGCGGCATGTTGTCGAACTTTTCGATCTCGGGAAAGGAAATATCCACCTGCGACTTGCCCAGGCGACGCCGGTCAGCGATCAACTGTGGCAGACGGTGCAGCGTCTGCGGACCAAAAACAATATCAACGTAAGGCGCCCGGGCGACAATCGCTACCCCCTCCTGGCTTGCCACACAGCCACCCACAGCAATCACCAGATCGGGCTTGGCCTGTTTGAGCAAGCGGACACGGCCAAGGTCGTGGAAAACCCGCTCCTGTGCCTTTTCGCGTACTGAACAGGTATTGAAGATGATAATGTCGGCATCTTCGGGATTGTCAGTCTTGACGATGTCTTCGGAGGCACCGAGCACGTCGGCCATTTTGTCCGAATCGTACTCGTTCATCTGGCACCCGAAGGTGCGGATGAACAGTTTTTTAACCATTTTTCCTGATCAGTTGTTCGGCTGCGCCGAAGCTTCGGCCGGGTTGAGCATCCATACGCGGAAAACTGCGCCGGATGCGTTGGTGAGATAAACAACCTCTTTTGTGTCCTGAATGCTCATGGGCATGACGATAAGATTTCGCTGGCTGCGAAACTGTACCGCTGGCGCCAATGGCAACGCCTCCCCATTGATCGTCACAAGGCCGTTCCCTGGAGGCGGTAGCATCACGCCCACCTTGGCTTCAGGGGGCAGCGTACGGGTTACCGTATACACTTCGTATTGTTTGACGCTCGCAGGATCCTGCATCGCAGCTTCAATAATGGAGCTAACGACCGAGGCAATAAGGGAGGCAGGTAGAGGCATGGCGCCATTATAGACAAGCTTGCGCGCCTTGTGTAACCGTAAAACTTGACCGGCGACCGCCTGAAACCCTATAATCTCGCGCCCTACATGGTGATGTAGCTCAGATGGTTAGAGCGGTGGATTCATAACCCACAGGTCGGCAGTTCGATCCTGCCCATCACCACCAGTACTCCAGCGGCCCGCAGCGATGCGGGCCGTTTTGTTTAGAGCACGGCAGTTTTGCGCTGCACACAACCGACGTAGCCTAGACGTCCTCGCTTGAGCAGCTTGCCCAACCGTCTTGCAGCCCCTTGCTGCGTTTCACAGAGTTCGTCCATAAACGCATTGCATGCCGCCCAGCGCCCATCTGGCGTAGGCAAAGCAGCCACCGGCCGGCCGCCATCAAGGGTTGCGACGATGCAAACGTCGCCATCCTTTTGCCAGGAAGCGGCGACCAGATCCATTGCCTCGTCTCTTGGCACGCAAAGCGCGACAAGTGCATCGATCGGCGAGTCGCAAACGGTACAAACGATCGCCGGGAAATAGCTAAAAAGGATTGATTCCGAGATCTGGCTCATAGCGGGCAACTTTTAACATGTGCCGCTGCGCTTGTAAAACGCCGGCACAGCAAGGCACAATCGCAACTTATCGAAATTTTTACCTTCGACCCAAAGACCGGCATCAGCCTCCCGACCTAAACGGCTGGCATCGACATCAACAATTCAAAGGCTGGCACTCGCATGCAAGTCGCAACATTCGACGTCGTCATTGTCGGCGGCGGCCTGGCAGGCTTGTCCTTAGCCTGCGCCCTGCGCGACACGCGCCTGAAGATCGCGCTCGTAGAGAATCGCGCGCCAACCCGTGCCGAGGACTGGGATGCGCGCGTCTATGCGATCAGCCCGGCCAACGCCGGGTTTTTGCGGGAAATTGGCGCCTGGAAGCACCTCGACAGCGAACGCATTGCCCCGATTCACGCCATGAACATTCACGGGGATAGCGGTGCACGGCTCGATTTTTCGGCTTATGAAAGTGGCGTTGCGCAACTGGGATGGATTCTCGAATCGTCGCTGATGGCCTGCGAGCTTTGGGAGAGCGTCAAACGACAAAGCAATCTCACGCTTTTTTGCCCGGCATCACCGGGCGCGATTGAAATCAGCAAGGACGCTGCGCTGCTAAGCCTGAGCGATGGCAAGACACTATCGGCCAAATTGCTGATCGGTGCCGATGGCCGCGACTCCTGGGTACGCCAGACAGTCGGCCTGCCAGCGATCAATACGCCTTACGACGAAATGGGTCTGGTCGCCAACTTTGACTGCACCCTCCCGCATCGCGGCATCGCACGTCAGTGGTTTCGTGATGATGGCGTGCTCGCATGGCTGCCCTTGCCGGGCAATCGCATCTCGATTGTCTGGTCGACACCCGATGATCACGCAAAGGAATTGCTGGCGTTGTCGGCTGACGAGCTGTGCACGCGCGTCAGCGCTGCCGGCGGCCATGAACTCGGCAAGCTCAAGCTGATTTCGCCTGCTGCCGCATTTCCACTGCGTCTGATGCGCGTACCGCGTACTATCGCGCCCAGGCTGGCGCTGATTGGCGATGCCGCACACGGCATTCACCCGCTTTCCGGACACGGCATCAACCTTGGTTATCAAGACGCCAAGGCGCTGGCAGACCTGCTCGCCGCCACGTCCGAATGGCAGGACATCGGTGACGAACGACTGCTGCGCCGCTACCAGCGTGCGCGACGCGAAGAAACCTTGCTGATGCAAACAACAACGCACACACTACGCCGACTGTTCCGCGAGAACTTGCCGGGTCTCAAACCGCTACGTAATATCGGAATGAACTTGACCAATGCTTTGCCAGTCCTAAAGAACCAACTCGTGCGCTATGCGCTCGGCGCTTTTTAACCAACATCCTCAACACAATCACGCACCCAATGGAGAAACCCATGCTCAAGAAACTACTGCCGCTGGCGCTGGCCGCAACATTTTGCCTGCCGGCCATTGCTGACGAAGCCAGTGTCAAAAAGGCCGTAGAAGCCAAGCTGGGCGGCAAGGTAAGCGGCGTTACCAAGACTTCCTATCTTGGCCTTTATGAAGTCTACGCCGACGGTCAAATCATCTACACCGACGAGAAAGTATCAGCGCTGCTGATCGGTACACTGATCGACGGAAAAACGATGAAAAACGTGACCGATGAGCGCATGCAGAAACTCACCGCAATCAAGTTCTCGGATCTGCCACTTGAACTTGCCGTAAAACAGGTGCGTGGCGATGGCAAGCGGGCTTTCGCCACCTTCGAAGATCCTAACTGCGGCTACTGCAAAAAACTGGCAAAGGACATGGCCAAGCTCGACAACGTCACGATCTACACCTTCCTCTATCCAATTCTCTCACCAGACTCACTCGAAAAGTCCAAGCAGATCTGGTGCTCCGCTGACAAGGCCAAGGCCTGGAACGACTGGATGGTCGATGGCAAGGCGCCGAGCGGCAAAAGCGATTGCGACACAACCGCCGTTCAGAAAACTGTCGAAGCCGGCCGGAAACTGGCCATTAATGGCACCCCGACCATTTTCTTCTCTGACGGCGAACGCGTTCCTGGCGCTGTCCCGGTGGCCAAAATCGAGGCCAAACTGGCGCAGATGCCGCCGGGAAAATAGTCCGAACGCCGAATAGTGCGGCTGAGCTACGCCACTCCCATAAGACGCCTGTTACAGATCAATACAATAAAAAACGGGAGGCATAAGCCTCCCGTTTTTGTTGCACCTGACTAGCGACTATTACCGATTACACCTTGCGGCGACGGTTCCAGGCAAGTCCGGCAAAAGCCAGACCAAACAATGCCATGCTGCCAGGTTCCGGAACATGACCAATCGAAGTGCCACCGACACCGGCAAAACCGAAGGCATAGGTGACGCCATCTTTAGAGGTACGGTTGTTTTCACCGAGAGAGTACACTTCCGCGCCTACATCACCAAGCGCGGCAAGAGCCAAGGCCTCATTACTGGCAGCGCCATAGAAGATATCAAACGACACCGACGCACCGGCCAGGAGATCGCCAAAACCGAAGGTGAAGAAAGCACCGTGGTCAGACGGTCCGGAACGAACAAAGTTAACATTGGTGGTTCCACCGACGAGCGAACCCGGGTTTGACAACGGATTCGGGGTAGCAAAACCGTTGTCATTGGAAAACTTCAGACGAGTCGCGCCGACACCACCAATAGTCACCAATTCGGAGAATGTGGTTGGTGGGATATCCCAGTCCATGGAACGCGAATAACGCGCGTCCGTCATGGTCGCGCCCGAAGTATTGGTCAGGGTGACATGATCGCGAATCAGCGCACCGGATGCAGCGGATGCAGCATAAGCTTGGGTTACCTGCAATGCACCGACATTGACGACCGAAGTCAGGAAGCCGGCACCCTGAAGTGCGCTAGCCAAGCTAACGTTGACGTTACCGCCGTTATCATTGGCCGACCAACCTGCAACGCCGTTGCCGGACGCGCCCCAACCTTCACACAGGCAACCGGGCATGATGCCGTCGCCATTGCCGGCAAAGCTAACGCCAACGCTACCGAAACCGAGTGCTCCGAGATCCTGAACGCCAATAGAAGCCAGACCATTGGTGCTGGTGATAACCTGACCGGCTTGAGCACCGCTCGCCGCCATCGCCAGAGCAATCGCCGCTCCCGCAATAATTTGTTTTGATTTAATAAACGACATGATGTCTCCGCCAAGCAAGTTAAAAAGGAATGTTGCTGCACGGCACATAAGCACACTTCATGCCATATTTAACAACTATATAATTAATATAGCTTGTTTGAATTCAAAGGCGCCTTTTGCAAGCGCAATGTAAATTTTTCCGACATACTTAACCCTTCACCCCGACCCCGCCTCTTTCGAGAGAGCACGTCAAATTTATATTCTTCACGATCACACCAGAATTACCAGTTCGGCTCGCGCTCTGGCGTTGCTGTAATTCTGTGTATTGAAAGGTCAGCGCCGTCGTATTCCTGCTCCTGATCAAGGCGCAAGCCAAGCACGGTTTTCAGCACGCGATAGACGACAAAGCTGCCAACCAGTGCGACGACAATTGCCAGCGCGGTCATGATCAGCTGCGGCATGAGCGCAACACCACCCGCGCCACCCAGCGCCTTGCTGCCGAAGATACCGGCGGCGACACCGCCCCAGGTGCCGCACAGGCCGTGCAGTGGCCAGACACCGAGCACGTCGTCGATCTTCCAGCGGTTTTGTGTCAGCGTGAACATGACGACGAACAAGGCGCCAGCCACCCCACCAACGACCAGTGCGCCCATCGGATGCATCACATCCGACCCGGCACACACAGCGACCAGACCGGCGAGCGGGCCGTTATGGACGAAGCCCGGGTCATTCTTACCAAGCACCAGCGCCACCAGCGTGCCGCCGACCATGGCCATCAGCGAGTTGAGCGCAACGAGACCGGAAACCTTGTCGAGCGTTTGCGCGCTCATCACGTTGAAGCCGAACCAGCCAACGATCAAAATCCAGGCGCCGAGCGCAAGAAACGGGATGGACGATGGCGGGTGCGCCGAAATACGCCCTTCCTTGGTATAACGACCATGCCGCGCACCAAGCAGCAGCACAGCCGGCAGGGCGATCCAGCCGCCCATCGCATGCACCACGACAGAGCCGGCGAAATCATGGAACTCCTCGCCGAATGTTGCCTTCAACCAAGCCTGAACGCCGAACGCCTGATTCCAGGCAATGCCTTCGTAGAAGGGGTAGACGAAACCGACGATGAGGAAAGTTGCGATGAGCTGCGGATTGAACTTGGCGCGCTCGGCAATCCCGCCGGAAATAATGGCTGGAATTGCGGCAGCAAAAGTGAGCAGGAAAAAGAACTTGGTCAGCTCGAAACCATTCTTTTCCATTAGCGTTTCGGCGCCGGAGAAAAAATTGATCCCGTAGGCCACGCTGTAGCCGACGAAAAAATAAGCAATCGTCGACACACAAAAATCGGTGAGAATTTTCACCAGTGCATTCACCTGATTCTTCTTGCGTACGGTACCCAACTCAAGGAACGCGAACCCCGCGTGCATGGCCAGCACCATGATGGCGCCGAGCAGAATAAAGAGAACGTCACTACCAGACTTGAGCGCTTCCATACTTCCTCCTGAAAATCGAATCGGAGCCTTCTTGCAAGAAGCATTCCATACGCAGCAAGGCCTATCTTTCAAAGACTTGCCGTACGCATCAAACAACAAACGCACCGTTCCGGTGCGTTTGTTGTTTGTCGTGCACCATCGTGGAACATGGCGCACCAAAGCATTGCGAATAATCTATTTTGGTGCAACACCAGGCGGCAACAACACCCACATTTGCCCCGACTGTTTCATGCGCCCCGCGTGAGCACCGGCCTCGGCACCAAAGCCCCAAAAAAAGTCCGCGCGCACGACACCGCGAATTGCCCCGCCCGTATCCTGCGCCAGCACAAGCCGGCGCAAAGGCGCAGGCAAATTGGGCTGTGTCGTCGACAGGAAAACTGGCGCACCCAGCGGCACATGCCGAGGATCAACGGCGATACTGCGTTCAGCGCTCAACGGCACGCCCAAAGCCCCCGGAGGGCCATCGTTCTCGGCACCTTTCGTCGCCAGCTCACGAAAAAAAACGTAACTCGGATTGGCGTTCAGCAACTCATCCAGTTTTGACGGATTAGCTCTTGCCCAGGCCTGGATGCCCTGCATCGACGCCTGATCCAGCGTCAACTCACCACGCTCGACCAGCAAGCGACCCACCGATTGATAGGGATGCCCATTCTGGTCAGCGTAGCCGATGCGCACCATTCCCCCATCGGGCAAACGAACTCGCCCGGAGCCCTGAATTTGCAGGAAGAAAAGCTCAACCGCATCATCAACCCAAAGCAGAACACGATCAGCATATTTCTTCTCGTGCTCGACAATGTCCGCCCTCGAAAAATAAGGAACGACCTTGTTGCCCTGCAAACGACCGCGCAACCGCATATTCTTTAGTTCAGGCAGAACGTCGCCCAGATCAATGGTCAACAAATCACCCGGCACCCCCAGCACTGGCTGCAGATACGGCTTGCCACGCTGACGCGAACCACGCAGCAGCGGTTCGTAGTAGCCGGTGATCATGCCGCTGCTGCTGCCATCCGGGTTAGTCAGCAAAAATGGCTCGAAGCGCGCCTCAAAGAAACGGCGCAGACCAGCCGTATCGCCCGCATCAAGCCCCTTCGCTTCGTCACACGCGGGGCGCCAGAGCGCGCCTTGCGCCTTGCTCACCAAGACACGGCAGGATTGGAGAAAGGCTGGCCAGGCGGCACTGACATCGTCTTCGCCCCACCCCTGCAGATCGCTCCAACGTGCCGGTTGCATTGGCTTGGCCGCTGGTAGCGCCGTCACCGGCGCGACGCACTGGGCGCAGGCCGGACAAGGTGCGCAACTCATTTCTGCGGGGGGCTTTGCCGGTAATTTTCCCGGCTCCTTGACGGTAGCGCAGGCAGCAAGGACGCTGGCGAGAAATACGGCAGAAATAGTCAGCCGGGACAGCGATTTGCTTTTGGGCATGGTTTGGCTAGAGTGTTGAGTTCATCGATTGCCGAAGTATACCCTCCATGACTGACTCGATTTCCCAACTCACCGGCTTTCTCACCCGCGCCGAGAAACTGCTCGAACGTCTCGAACCCCTATTGCCGCCGGCATCACAAACACCCGACTGGCGTTCGGCGAACGCCTTCCGCTGGCGCAAGCGCGGTGGCGCCGGCTATTTGCAGGCAATACAAAACCCGCCATCCATCCGCCTGAAAGATCTGCGCGACATCGACGAACAGAAGTTGCGCATCGACGCCAACACGCGCCAGTTTGTTGCCGGACGCCCAGCCAACAACGTATTACTCACCGGCGCACGTGGTTCCGGCAAATCATCAATCATCAAAGCGCTGCTCAACGAATATGCAAAAAAAGGGCTGCGCCTGATCGAAGTCGACAAGAACGATCTGATCGATTTGCCGGACATCGTCGACCTGATCGAAGGCCGGCCGGAGCGCTTCATAATCTTTTGCGACGATCTTTCCTTCGACGCCGGCGATGCCACCTACAAGGCACTCAAGGTCGTGCTCGACGGATCAATATCCGCAGCACCGGAAAACGTGCTGATCTACGCCACCTCGAACCGGCGCCATCTGATGCCCGAGTATTTTGAGGAGAACCTCGAAAGCAAACGGGTGGGTGACGAGATCCACCCCGGCGAAGCAATCGAGGAAAAAATCTCGCTGTCGGAACGTTTCGGCCTGTGGATTTCCTTCTACCCTTTTGATCAGGACGCCTACCTCAACATTGCCGCCCATTGGCTGAAAAGCTTTGGTTGCGGCGACGCCGAAATTGCCGGTGCAGAACGTGAGGCGCTCAACTGGGCGCTGATGCGCGGCTCGCGCAGTGGCCGCGTGGCATGGCAGTTCGCCAAGGATTGGGCTGGTACGCATAACGGAGCCGCAGAAGCAACCGCAAAACCAAAGCGCCGCAAATGACCCAGATCGTTGAAGTGGCCGCCGCGGTGATGTTGCGCGGCACCGCCGGCTGCGAAGAGTTTTTGCTGGCGCAACGCCCCGAAGGCAAAGTTTACGCAGGCTACTGGGAGTTTCCCGGCGGCAAGGTCGAGCCGGGAGAATCGGTGCGCGAAGCACTGGTGCGCGAACTGCAGGAAGAACTCGGCATCACCGTAACGGCTGCGACGCCATGGCTGACGCGCGAGTTCACTTATCCGCACGCGACCGTTCGCCTGAACTTCTGGCGAGTCACCCGATGGACGGGCGAAATCGGCATTACGGCACCGCTTGAGCACAGTGCTGTGAGCTGGTTAAGCACGCAGGCGGCGCCGAAGGTCGCACCGATTCTGCCCGCCAATGCGCCCATACTCAAGGCACTGGCTTTGCCGCACGTGATGGCCATTACGCAATCGACAGAAAGCGGCGAGGATTTTGAGCTGAAGCGTATTGCCAGCGGACTGGAACAAGGCATTCGCCTGTTCCAGATTCGCGACAAAGACCTTCCACCACCCGAGCGCGCCTGGTTTTCGCAAACCGTCAAGGAGATGCTGCGCCACAGTGACGCAATCATTGTCGTCAACGATGATGCAGCACTGGCACACACCATCCACGCGCACGGCCTCCATCTTTCCTCAACGGCGCTGCGCGATTGCGTCGACCGTCCGGACTTTGAGTGGGTCGGGGCATCCTGCCACGATGCGCAGGAACTGGCGCAGGCAACTCAACTCGGGTTGGACTACGCGCTGCTCGGCCCGGTGCTGTCAACACCGACGCATCCGGAGCACGCAGGAATTGGCTGGGCCGGTTTCCGGGAACTGGCAGCAGACTCACCCATTCCCGTTTTCGCGCTTGGCGGCATGCAGCTGGAGATGCTGGAAACAGCGATGGAGAACGGCGCACACGGTATCGCAATGATGCGTGGCTGGGGCGAGGCTGGCTAACCAACCCTTGGGCGGGTTGCTACTCGCCCGTCGGCGGATCTTCCAGCAACGGATCAGCGCTCTCTTGCACCGGCACACGATAGGACTCGGATGCCCAGGCACCGAGGTCAATCATCTTGCAGCGCTCGGAG
>JBIJCY010000135.1:0-7215 GCA_044344385.1 Rhodocyclaceae bacterium
TGGGCAATGAATTCGTCCCGCTGGAAAACCGCAACGACGCCGAAGATTTCCTTAAAGAACACAAAGGAAAACGCATCGTCACATTCGAGCAGGCCACGCCGGATGTGGCCTTCAAGCTGGACAAGGGAAAGTTCGATTAAGCAGGCCGCCAGCACCTCCGGCGCGTCCTTGCAGAGCGGACGACATCTACGTTGCGTGGTCTCCACTGCGCCATTTTCACAAACTATCACTGCGACAAATTGCCCTGCGGCATAAGGTCCACAAGCTTTTCGCTCTTAGCATTCATCAAAAAAAAATCCGCTCCGCTCCGTAAAATCCGCCTCGCGCTGCACTGTGCAGCTAATAAAAGGAGCCTCCATGAGCGGATCATTTACGACCTCAATGGCGCGAAACATCTTCTATGGCGGGTCAGTCTTCTTCGCCCTGGTGTTTGTCGCGCTGACCTACCAGAACGAACAGGTGCTGCCATCGCGTGACAACCGCGCCAACCTGACCGAGCAAGTCATCGCCGGCAAAAAAATCTGGGAAACGCGCAACTGCATCGGATGCCACACCTTGCTCGGCGAAGGCGCCTACTTTGCGCCGGAACTGGGCAACGTTTACAAGCGTCGCGGTGGCGATGCCGGCGGCACCGAGTTCATCAAGGGCTGGATCCAGGCGCAACCGACCGGAACACCGGGACGGCGCCAGATGCCGCAGTTCAACCTGTCCGAAAAAGAGCTGGATGAGATCGCCGCGTTCCTCAAGTACGTTTCCGAAATCAATACGTCCAATTGGCCGCCCAACAACGAAGGCTGATCGAGGAGAAAAATATGCAATATCAATCTCAAGCAGTAGCCAGGTTCTACTTCACCGCCGCCATTGGCCTCTTTGTCGCCCAGATCCTGTTTGGTCTGGTGATGGGTCTGCAATACGTGATCGGCGACTTCCTGTTCCCGGCCATTCCTTTCAACGTCGCACGCATGGTCCACACCAATGCACTCATCGTCTGGCTGCTGATGGGCTTCATGGGCGCGGCCTACTACATGGTTCCGGAGGAATCCGAAACCGAGCTGTACAGCCCGAAACTCGCCATTGTCCTGTTCTGGATATTTCTTGTCGCAGCGGCACTGACGGTTCTTGGCTATCTGTTCGTGCCGTATGCCTCGCTGGCGAAGTGGACCGGCAACGACCTGCTCGAAACCATGGGGCGCGAGTTCCTCGAACAACCCTTGCCGACCAAGATCGGCATCGTTGTCGTCGCCCTCGGCTTCCTCTTCAACATCACCATGACCGTGCTCAAGGGGCGAAAAACGGCCATCAGTTCAGTACTGTTGCTGGGTCTGTGGGGGCTGGCGGTGTTTTTCCTGTTCTCCTTCTACAACCCGGAAAACGTTGCGCGCGACAAGTTCTACTGGTGGTTCGTCGTCCATCTCTGGGTTGAAGGCGTGTGGGAACTGATCCTGGCCGCGATTCTCGCTTTTGTGCTGATCAAGGTGACCGGCGTCGACCGCGAAGTGATCGACAAATGGCTCTACGTGATCATCACGCTGGCGCTGGTGACCGGCATCATCGGCACCGGTCACCATTTCTTCTGGATCGGTTCGGCTGAATACTGGCAATGGTGGGGCAGCATATTCTCGGCGCTCGAACCGATTCCCTTCTTCGCCATGACGGTATTTGCCTTCAACATGGTCAATCGTCGCCGTCGCGAACATCCGAACCGCGCCGCGACACTGTGGGCGCTGGGCACTGGTGTCATGTCCTTCCTCGGTGCCGGGGTGTGGGGCTTCCTGCACACACTGGCGCCGGTGAACTACTACACGCACGGTAGCCAGGTCACGGCAGCGCACGGTCACATGGCCTTCTATGGCGCCTACGTGATGGTGGTGATCACCATGATCTCCTACGCCATGCCGCTGATCCGTGGTCGCGCGGCCAATTCGAACAAGGCACAGGTGCTCGAAATGTGGAGCTTCTGGCTGATGACCATCGCCATGGTTTTCATCACGCTGTTCCTGACTGCCGCCGGCATTCTGCAAGTCTGGCTGCAACGGGTTTCGGAAACGCCGATGTCGTTCATGGCGACGCAAGACCAGATCAGCCTGTTCTACTGGCTACGCGAAGGCGCCGGTGTGATTTTCCTGATCGGCCTCGTTCTCTACATCACCAGTTTCTTCTACAAGGGCAGTGAAGAAAAAGCAGCCTGAGCCCGCGTCACCCATCCATGAAATCCGGCCGAAAGGCCGGGTTTTATTTTGCCGGTTTCGCGTTTCCACTGATTCCTTTGCATCAATCAAGGCACTTTCCTGAATGAACTCCGTCCCTTTCTACGAAGCTGCCGGCAACGAAATATCGTTGTTCGAGCACGCCTGGAAAAACCGGCTGCCCGTCCTCATCAAGGGGCCAACCGGTGTCGGCAAGACCCGCTTTGTGGCGCACATGGCAGCACGTCTCGGCCTGCCGCTGCATACCGTGGCCTGCCACGATGACCTGACGGCGGCCGATCTGGTCGGTCGTCACCTGATTGCCGACGGCTCGACGTACTGGTCGGATGGCCCGCTGACGCGTGCCGTGCGCGAGGGCGGCATCTGCTATCTCGACGAAGTGGTCGAAGCGCGCAAGGACACCACCGTGGTTATCCATCCGCTGGCCGACCATCGCCGCGTACTGCCTATCGACCGCACCGGCGAACTGCTGCATGCACCATCGTCGTTCATGCTGGTCGTTTCGTACAACCCCGGCTATCAGAATTTTCTCAAGGGCATGAAGCCCTCGACACGTCAGCGCTTTGTTTCCCTGCGCTTCGACTTCCCGGACGCCGAACGCGAGCGGACGATCCTCTGCGCCGAAACCGGCTGCGATGAAACCGTCGCCCGACGGCTGGTCGGGATCGGGCGCAGCCTGCGCGCCCTGAAGGATGTCGACCTTGAGGAAGTAGCCAGTACGCGTCTGCTCGTTTATGCGGCAATCCTGATCAATGACGGCCTCGATCCGATTGAAGCATGCCGCGCGGCGCTGGTCGAAAGCCTGACCGACGATGTCGAAGTAGCCACCGCCTTGCATGAGGTTGTTCTGGCGAGCTTTGGCCGGTAAGCGAACCCTGCGATGACTGATCCAGCCGATATCCCGCACTTACATGCCGCGCGCGTCCATGTCGAAAAAACAAACAAGGCCGGACTGCGCGGCAGGCGTCTGCTGACCCAGACCGCTTTCTTTGCGCTGTTCATTTTCGCGCCGGTCTTCGATATTTTCCGCTACGACCTGACGCACAACCACGCCATCATCTTCGGTTTTGACTGGCGTCTCGGCCTCGACGATTTCTTTGCCGGGCGCATCGGCAGCACCGAGGCGGCGGCGAACATCCTGCTGCGTCTTTTTCTGCCACTGCTTGGCGGCGGCGCGATCTTCATCGCGCTGGCCTGGCGCTGGGGACGGCTCTATTGCGGCTGGCTCTGCCCGCACTTCTCGGTTGTCGAGACGATCAACAGTCTGATGCGCCGGGCCACAGGCAAGCACAGTCTCTGGGAAACAAGCGCATTGCCGGCGAAGAACCCGGATGGCTCGCGCTTTACCATCGATGCGCGCTGGTGGTTGATCACCGTGCCACTGGCCGTTGGCTTCGCGTTCACCTGGGCAGTCGTCCTGCTCACCTACCTGCTGCCGCCGGCCGAAGTGTACGGCAACCTGTGGCGGCTTGAACCGACACGCAACCAGATGCTTTTCATCACGGCAGCGACCGTTGCACTGTCGATCGAGTTTCTGCTGGCCCGCCACCTCTTCTGCCGCTACGGCTGTGCCGTCGGCCTGTTCCAGAGCCTCGCCTGGGTCGCCAATCGCGGCGCCATGGTCGTTGGTTTCAAGCGCAGCCGGGCGGCCGACTGCGCCACCTGTTACGCCGCCGACGGGCCCGGCTACGCCGCCTGCGAGGGTGTCTGCCCGATGCGCCTGCGGCCGCGACTGGCGAAGCGGGCGATGTTTACCTGCACCCAATGCACACTGTGTATCTCGGCCTGCGCCACGGTGCAGAAAGACAATCCGCAGGGCAGTCTGCTCAGCTGGGTCAAGGACGAAGAGGCGCGGCAGAACGAGGCCAGCGTCAGCCTGACCGGAAAGCGCGACTGATGGAGGAATGGGTCGGCGGGCTATGGCACCGCTTCGTCACGCAAACAGCGCGACGCGATCACCCCGAGGCCGCCGTGCATCTGGTCGAGATCGAAAAATCGGCGGGTGTCGTGTTCCGGGCGCTGGGCGGCGATGCCGGCCTGCGCGTCACGCCCGCCTGCGAGGCGACGCACGGCGCTCGCCGACGCTGGCTGTCACGCCTGGCCGGCTCCGACGAAAAAGCATCGCATGCGGCGCGCGATGCGGAAACCCTGCGCCTGCCACCAGGCATCGCCTGCTTTTCGCAACGCAGCCTGAATCGCGACCTCTATTTCTGGCTGATTGCGCTGGCCGCCCACGATCCCGGTACCGGAAGCTGGATTGTCCGCAATCAACAGGCCACGCGCGCAACACTGGCGCGTTACCCCGGACTGATGCCGCGCTACCGCCGCCTGGTCGAGGCCACGCTGGCCGAGCGCCTGGCACCCGACGCATTTCCCGCTGACGAAGCCGCCCAGGAACGGGCAATACGCAGGGCAATTGAAACGCCCGGCAGTATCGCCAGGCTGCCGCTGCTGACGCGAGGGCAGGCCCGCCCGCCGCAACCCGTAGTCATCTGGCTCTACCCCTTGCCGGAAACGCTGCCCGCGCCGCCGCGCGCAGCCGGCGGCAATGAAGGCGCAGAAGAAGCGCAGGAGGAAACCGCCGCAAAAAAACGGCACGCCGCACGACGCGAGGAAATGCCCGACAACAAATCACCGATGCTGATGATGTTCCGCGCCGAAAGCCTGCTTTCATGGGCCGACTTCATCAAGGTCAACCGGGCACTTGACGACGATGCCAATCCCGATGCCGGCCGTGCTGCCGAAAACATGGCGCAACTGGCAATCGCCGATAACGACGGGCAGCGTGTCGCGTCGAAAGTGCGTTTCGATCTTGACCTGCCATCAGCGGCTGCCGACGACCTGCCGCTGGGTGAAGGCATCGCGCTGCCGGAATGGGACTATCGCCGCCAGCAACTCAAACCGGATTGGTGCCGCCTGCAGATGCTGGAATCACGCCACGCCGTGCCGCAACCGCTGCCGGAGCGGCTGCGGCATACGGCACAAAAGCTGCGCAGCCAGTTTGCCGCACTGGCGCCTGCCCGCCGCTGGGCCAAGGCGCAGCCCGACGGTTGCGAGCCCGACATCGACGCCTGCGTTCGCCAGCAAGCCGATCGACTGGCCGGTCGACACCACGGGGAAGCCGGAATCTATCTGGCGCAGGTGCAAAAAGAGCGCGATCTGGCTTGTCTGGTGCTGGCCGATCTGTCGCTATCGACCGATGCCCATGTCAGCGACAGCCAGCGCGTGATTGACGTCGTACGCGACAGCCTGTTGCTGCTTGGCGAAGCGCTTTCGGCGACCGGTGACCGTTTTGCAATGCTCGGCTTTTCGTCGCTCAAACGCAGCCACGTTCGCTGCCACACGTTGAAAGATTTTTCTGCCCCGTTCGATGCGCGCGCACGCGGCCGCATCACTGCGCTACGCCCCGGCTATTACACGCGGATTGGCGCCGCCATCCGTCACGCCACCAACCTGCTCGCCGAACAGCCGGCAAGCGTTCGCCTGCTGCTCATTCTTTCGGATGGGAAACCGCACGACATTGACGTTTATGAAGGCCGCTACGGCATCGAAGATACGCGCATGAGCGTCATCGAAGCGCGGCGCGCCGGCATCCGCCCGTTCTGCGTCACCATCGACCGGGAAGGCATCGATTACCTGCCGCACATCTTCGGCCCGGCCGGTTTTACCGTATTGCGCAAGCCGGAAGATCTGCCACGGCGATTACCGCTTTTGTACACACAACTGACAAGCTGAAGAGGTGCGGCATCGGGTCGCTGGCGACGATATGCCGCATCGTGACGCACCGCCAACTCGATAAACTCCCGCCCTTGATCATCTACCTGAACTGGAGCACACCCGATGCACGCAGCCGTTGCCGAACAAACTCGAAACCAGAACACAACGGAACGCATCGACCTCCTCGTCGTCGATGACGATGAAATTTTTTGTCGCGTACTTTCCCGCTCGCTGACTCGCCGCGGACTACGCTTCAGTGTGGTGCAGGACAGCCGGGCCGCCCTTGTCGCCGCAGCAGACCTGCGACCACAGCGCATTGTTCTGGACCTCAATATCGGTGGGGAAAATGGGTTGGCCTTGATTGAGCCGCTCACGCAGGCCATACCGGATTGCCGGATCGTCCTGCTGACGGGCTACGCTTCTGTTGACACGGCAATTGAAGCGATCAAGCGAGGCGCCACCCACTACCTGGCCAAGCCCGTCGATACCGACGAGATCCTGGCTGCTTTTGAAGCGACCGGCCCTCGGGAAACCCTGCCGCCGGTAGACGGCCACGTCCCGCTGGAGCATGCCGAGCGAAATCTTATCCAGCGCACCCTTGAAATAAACCATTTCAACATTTCTGCCACAGCGCGCGCTTTGGGCATGCACAGACGCACATTGCAACGCAAGCTGGCGAAATAGCGCAAAACCTGCGACATCAGCCTCTGGAACGCCTATCGCTAAACATCCGGTTCAAGGCAAGGCCAAAATCCAGCGCACAAGAATACGAATATTCTCCATTCCAGCGCGCTTGTTGGCTGACATGCTGTCGTTGCCCCACGCACCGCCGCCGCCATCGTGCACCTTTTGCACCAGTTGATCTTCAACTTCCGGCTTGCCTCTGTAACGTTTTGCCACGTCGCGCCAGGCTGGCCCACGCACGGTCTCGTCGACATCGTGACAAACCAGGCAACGGCTCTGATCAGCCAGCTCAAGCATGGCTGCATTGTCACCCTTCGGCGCAGCCACGGCGATACCAGCGACCAGCACACTACACCCTAGAACGACTTTCAGCTTCATCACAGCCTCCCGTGTTTCAGATATCCCTGAGACATCCTGCAGCAGATCGGGTTCAAAAAAAACGGGAGCCGAAGCCCCCGTTTTTGAACATCAAACGCTACCCGCAGATTAATAAATATCGTGCATGGTGTTGTAGACGTTGAACTTGCCGGTCGGCGTAACCAGACGCGGATCCTTGATGACTTGCTTGACCTTGCGGGTCTTGTCATCCATCACGACAATCGCGGAC
>JBIJCY010000136.1:0-7206 GCA_044344385.1 Rhodocyclaceae bacterium
AGAGAAAGGGGAGAAACGGACGTAGCGCTTGCATCGCAGTGCTCAAAGCAAAAGCGGCGCTCGTGCGCCGCCCTGCAACCCCGTGTCAGCGCGAAGTTTCACTCTTCCATCACCGCGTTGGTATAGACGTCCTGTACGTCATCAAGACTCTCAAGCACATCGATAAGCTTCTGCATGCGCACTGCATCATCGCCGCTCAATTCGATCTCGACATCTGCCTTCATAGTCACCTGACCAAACTCGGACTTGAAACCGGCTGCTTCAAGCGACTCCTTGACGGTCATGTAGTCGTGCGGCGGGGTAATCACTTCAATCGAACCGTCGTCGTTAGTCACCACGTCATCGGCGCCAGCTTCGATCGCCGCATCCATCAGCGCGGCCTCGTCAGTACCGGGAGCAAACAGCATCTGACCGCAATGCTTGAACTGAAATGCAACGCACCCGTCGGTGCCCATGTTGCCGCCGTACTTGTTGAAGGCATGGCGCACTTCAGCGACCGTGCGCGTACGGTTATCGGTCAGGCAATCGACCATCACTGCAGCACCGCCAATACCATAACCTTCGTAGCGGATCTCGATGTAATCAACACCTTCGAGTTCGCCGGTACCCTTCTTGATGGCGTTGTCGATCTTGTCTTTGGGCATGTTAACGCCCTTGCCCTTGTCGACCGCCAGACGCAAGCGCGGGTTAAAGCCCGGGTCGCCGCCGCCCATTTTGGCGGCCACGGTAATTTCCTTGGCAATCTTCGAGAACGTTGCGCCGCGCTTCTCATCCTGCCGACCTTTACGGTGCTGGATGTTGGCCCATTTTGAGTGACCGGCCATGCTAACCTCGTCTTATATGCTGCGTTTGCACCACCAAAGCGTGGTGCAAATGGTTGATAATCAAGCCCCGTATTCTAGCACTTTCGACACTTCCAACCTTTCCCCAACCTACTGTATTCCGGAGTTTTCCATGGCTGCACCGCTGATCATCGCCAAACACGAACAAACCGACCTTGAACTGCTACCGGCGATCACCCTGCAGGTCCTCGCCGAGCGCTTTTCATCGATCGGCGTGCCGGTATTCATGGCCGACGTGAAGGGCGACTTATCTGGTCTGGCATCGATCGGCAGCGTCACACCGAAGATGGAAGCGCGGCTTGCTTCACTCGGCATCAAGGATTTTTTGCCGGCGAAGTGCCCGGTCGCTTTCTGGGACGTCACTGGCGCACAGGGCCATCCGGTGCGTGCGACGATCTCCGACATGGGGCCGGTACTACTCGGCCGCCTGCTCAATCTCAACGATACGCAGGCCGGCGTGCTGCAACTGGTGTTCAAGATCGCCGACGACAACGGCCTGCTGCTGCTTGACCTGAAAGATCTGCGCGCCATGATCCAGCATGTCGGCGAGCACGCCAAGGATTTCACCACGGAATACGGCAACGTCTCGGCGGCGTCAATCGGCGCCATCCAGCGTGGCCTGCTGACGCTCGGCGAACAGGGCGGCGAGGCCTTTTTTGGCGAGCCCATGCTCGACATCGAAGACCTGATGCAGACCGATGACGGCAAAGGCGTCATCAACATTCTTGCCGCCGACCAGTTGATGGCGTCGCCCCGTCTTTATTCGACCTTCCTGCTCTGGTTGCTCTCCGAACTGTTCGAGCAATTGCCGGAAGTCGGTGACCTGGACAAACCCAAACTCGTTTTCTTCTTTGACGAAGCGCATCTGCTGTTCAACGAAGCACCGCCTGCGTTGCTTGAGAAGATCGAGCAGGTGGTACGCCTGATCCGCTCAAAGGGCGTCGGCATTTATTTCGTCACCCAGAATCCGCTCGACATCCCCGATACCGTGCTTGGCCAGCTCGGCAACCGAGTACAGCACGCCTTGCGCGCCTTCACCCCGCGCGATCAGAAAGCGGTAAAAGCCGCCGCCGAAACAATGCGCGCCAATCCGGCATTCAACACCGAAACAGCAATCACCGAATTGGGCGTTGGCGAAGCGCTGGTTTCCTTCCTGGATGAAAAAGGCCGGCCCAACGTGGTCGAGCGCGCTTTCGTTTTACCGCCAGCCTCGCGTATCGGACCGCTGACCGCCGAAGAGCGGCAAGCCGTGATCAAAGGTTCGTCAATCTATGGGCATTACGAGGCGTTGATCGACCGTGAGTCGGCCTACGAAAAATTGAAAGCCCGCACAGCACCAACCACACCCTCAACGCCTTCGGGCACCACCACTCCGCCGGCAGAGGCCCCCGCTTCCAATGGCGGCTGGTTCGGCGGACTGGGAGATTTGCTTGGCGGAAGTTCGGGCAGTGGCGGGCGCAACAAAGGCGGTGATTCAGTACTTGGCGCAGCGGCCAAAAGCGCCGCCCGCGCCATCGGCTCGCAGGTCGGTCGCGAGATCATTCGCGGCGTGCTCGGTTCAATTCTTGGCGGCTCGCGGCGGCGTTAATCTCGACAATGCACAACGGGCTGCTACCGCAGCTTACGCTGTACGTCGTCAGCTGAGACCGCAATCACCTCTAACACTTTGCGCCGCGAGGTTTGCCCGCTTTTCAAACTTACCGCAGACTTGGCCACGTCTAACAGATCTGCGACAAATTC
The DNA here is from genome assembly GCA_044344385.1 of Rhodocyclaceae bacterium. Classification (GTDB taxonomy): domain Bacteria; phylum Pseudomonadota; class Gammaproteobacteria; order Burkholderiales; family Rhodocyclaceae; genus CAJBIL01. The sequence continues at coordinate 2,583 of JBIJCY010000136.1, forward strand.
GATCAATGCGGCGTTGGCCTTGCCATCAACGGGCGGGGCAGCCAAGCGTATTTTCAATGCATCGCCGTACAGGCCGGCGACTTCGGTTTTTTTGGCGCCGGGCTGGATGTGCAGGGTCAGCGTGATCCTGCCGTCGCCAACCCGCAACCATTCAGCCATCAGCCATGACTCACAGAAAAATCAGGACGAGTTGCGCGAGCAGGATGGCGATCAGGGGCGATAGATCAATGGCAGCAATCGGCGGCACCAGCCGCTGTATCGGGCGCAGGAAAGGGCGCGTCAGTTGCGCAACCGGCTGGCCGAGCGGCGAATAGGGGCTCACCCACGAAAGGACAGCCTGCAGAAAGAGCGCACCAATCAACAGGTAAATACTCAAGCGCAGGGTGGCGAGCGCGCCCTGCCAGAAAATCAGGACAAGAACTTTTTCAGGGGCCAATAATTCCAAAGCCCCGCGTAACGAAAATACGGCCAACAAGAGTAATACCTGCAGCAAATACGCCGGCACCAGACTGGCCAGATCAAGACCCAACAGCCCGGGGAAAATTTTACGCAGCGGCTTGACCAGCCAATTGGTGAGTTGAACGATGAAATTTCCCAGCTGATTGCTGAAGGAAACACGGAAAGCCTGCATGTAAAAACGCAGCAGCAGCGCAACCGTGAAAAACCCGATCAGCGCATCAAGTAAAAATAATCCGGCTTGCGCAATCATCGTCAGTCCTTACCCAAAATATCACCCAACTCGCGACCGCGCGCATTGGCCGCCAGAATGCCGGCGACGATACCGTTCTTCACCCCGCACTCGGCCATCGTACGCAATGCGGCTTCGGTGGTGCCGCCCTTCGATGTGACGCGTTCCCGCAAAACGCTGGCTGGCTCGTCCGACTGAGCGGCAAGTCTGGCGGCACCGAGCGCTGTTTCTATCGATAACTGGCGCGCCTGCTCCGGTGTAAACCCAAGTTGTGCAGCAGCCTCCTGCAGCGCCTCGATAAAAAGAAACGCATAGGCCGGACCGCTGCCGGAGACGGCGGTGACCGCATCCATTTGCGCCTCGTCAGAGATCCACAACGTACTGCCAACCGCCTGCAATATACGTTCGGCGCTGGCCCGCCCGACTGCCGACACGGCCGGCAAGGCATAAAGTCCGGTCACGCCGGCACCGATCAGCGCCGGCGTGTTGGGCATGGTACGCACCAGATTGTCGTAACTGCCGAGCCAGCGCGACAAATCGTCCAGACGCAGGCCGGCAGCGATGCTAATGATCAACTGCTGTTTCAGATACGGCACCAGCGGCGTACAGGCTTCGCGCATCTGTTGTGGTTTGACCGAGAGCAGAACCACGTCGCACTCAAGCGCAGCGGCTTCAGGTGCCGCATAGCAACGCACGCCGTACGCCTGTTCTAGCCTGTCGCGGCCTTCGGCGCCGATTTCGATAACGACAATATCAGTGGCAACAAAACCTGTTTTCAGCAAGCCGCCGATTAGGGCATTGGCCATGTTGCCGCCACCCAGAAATGTAATTTTCATGCGAAGTTTCTTTCCCCAAAAATTGCTGTACCAACGCGCACCAGCGTCGCGCCCTCGGCAATCGCCGCTTCAAGGTCGTGCGACATGCCCATCGACAGCGTATCAAGCGGCAGACCCTCGCCGCGCAATTGCTCGAATAGCTCGCGCAGTCGGCGAAATGGCAGCCGCTGCGCACTGAAATCATCGCTCGGCACAGGAATAGCCATCAGCCCGCGCAGCTTCAAACGCGGCAAACTAGCAATCTGGCGCGCCAGCGCAGGCGCCTCAGCAAGCGATACGCCGCTCTTCGTTTGCTCATCGCTTACATTGATCTGCAGGCAAACCGACAGGGGCAACAATGAATCAGGGCGCTGTTCGGCAAGGCGCTCGGCAATCTTCAAACGATCAAGCGAGTGCACCCAGTCAAAGTGCTCGGCAACGACCCGCGTCTTGTTACTCTGCAATGGGCCAATAAAGTGCCATTCCAACCCAAGTTTGCGCAACGCGTGCAGTTCGGCAACTTTCTCGACACCCTCCTGCACATAATTCTCGCCAAAGGCACGCTGGCCGGCGGTTACCGCCTCGCGCACACAACTCGCCGGCCATGTCTTGCTGACAGCCAGCAGGACAACGTCGTGCGGATTGCGGCCGTATTGGCGCGCAACGGCGTCAATACGTGCGAGAACGGCTTGCAGGTTAGCGGAAATTGTTGTCATAATCGAACGATGCGCAGATGCCGTAAAGTATAGCATCGCACCCCGTGGTCAGCCTGAGGACGAAACCAGATGGACATCACCGAACTCCTTGCCTTCAGCGTCAAGAACAAGGCCTCCGACCTGCACCTGTCGTCCGGCCTGCCGCCGATGATTCGCGTGCACGGCGACGTGCGGCGCATCAACCTGCCGGCGATGGAGCACAAGGACGTGCATGCCATGGTGTACGACATCATGAACGACGGCCAACGCAAGCACTACGAAGAAACACTGGAATGCGACTTTTCCTTTGAGATACCGAATCTGGCACGCTTTCGTGTCAACGCTTTCGTGCAGAACAGGGGAGCAGCGGCGGTCTTCCGGACCATTCCATCAAAAGTACTCACCCTTGAAGAGCTGAATTGCCCGAAAATATTCAAGGACATTTCCGAGTATCCACGCGGCATCGTTCTGGTTACTGGCCCGACAGGCTCAGGCAAATCGACGACGCTGGCGGCAATGGTTAACCACGTCAACGAAAACGACCACGGCCACATTCTCACTGTTGAAGACCCGATCGAATTCGTTCACGAATCGAAAAAGTGCCTGATCAACCAGCGCGAGGTCGGACCGCACACGCTGTCTTTCGCCAACGCGCTCCGCTCGGCACTGCGTGAAGATCCAGACGTAATTCTGGTCGGCGAAATGCGCGACCTTGAAACCATCCGCCTCGCGCTCTCCGGTGCGGAGACCGGTCACCTGGTATTCGGCACCCTGCACACCTCAAGCGCGGCAAAGACGGTCGACCGTATCGTTGACGTCTTCCCCGCCGCGGAAAAAGAGATGGTTCGCTCGATGCTTTCCGAGTCGCTGCGCGCGGTGATCTCGCAGACGCTGCTCAAAACAAAGGACGGCTTAGGCCGAACCGCCGCACACGAGATCATGATCGGCACCCCGGCAATTCGTAACCTGATCCGCGAGAACAAGGTCGCGCAAATGTATTCGGCCATCCAGACGGGTGCGCAACTCGGCATGCAGACACTCGACCAGAACCTGCTCGAGCTTGTTCGGCGCAATGTCGTTTCAGCATCGGAAGCTCGCGGCAAAGCTGCCAACAAGGATGCATTTCCGGGCGCCTAAAGCCCTGTCGTACTGAGGAAGAAAAATGGAACGCGATCAGGCACTAAAATTCATGCACGACCTTCTGCGCCTGATGTCGCAGAAAAACGGCTCCGACCTGTTCATCACTGCCAATTTTCCACCGGCGATCAAAATCGACGGCAAGGTCATGCCGGTCTCCAACCAGACCCTGACGCCGCAGCACACCGCCGACCTGGCGCGTTCGGTAATGAACGATCGTCAGGCAGCCGAATTCGAATCGACCAAGGAATGCAATTTCGCCATTTCGCCTTCGGGCATTGGTCGCTTCCGCGTCAATGCCATGGTTCAGCAAGGGCGCGTCGGCGTCGTCTGCCGCACCATCAATATGACGATCCCGACACTTGACGAACTCGAACTGCCGACCGTACTGAAAGACATCGCAATGACCAAGCGCGGCCTGGTCATCTTTGTCGGCGGCACCGGCACCGGCAAGTCAACATCGCTGGCTGCGCTGGTTGATCACCGAAACCGCAACAGTTACGGGCATATCATCACCGTCGAAGATCCGATCGAGTACGTTCACGAACACAAGAACTGCATCGTCACGCAGCGTGAGATCGGCGTTGATACCGATTCGTGGGAGGTCGCACTGAAAAACACGCTGCGTCAGGCGCCCGACGTTATTCTGATGGGCGAAATCCGCGACCGCGAAACGATGGATCACGCCATCGCCTTTGCCGAAACCGGTCACCTCTGTCTGGCCACTTTGCACGCCAACAGCGCCAACCAGGCCATCGACCGCATCATCAACTTCTTCCCGGCAGACCGTCGCCAGCAGTTGTTAATGGACCTCTCACTCAACCTGCGCGCACTGGTTTCACAGCGTTTGCTGCCAAAGAAAGATGGCAAGGGGCGTGCCGCAGCAATCGAAATCATGCTCAACTCGCCGCTCATCTCCGACCTTATCTTCAAGGGCGAAGTGCATGAGATCAAGGAGGTCATGAAAAGATCACGCGAGATCGGTATGCAGACTTTCGATCAAGCCTTGTTCGATCACTTCGAGGCCGGCCGCATTACCTACGAAGATGCGCTACGCAACGCCGATTCGATCAACGACTTGCGCCTGCAGATCAAGCTGCACGGCAAGGATTCGAAGGATAGAGACCTCAACTCCGGCATCGGCCACCTGGATATCGTCTGAGGTAGCTGCAGTAAAAAATTAACCACGGCGAACGCAGCGAACACGGCGAGAAACCAATGATTTTCGCCGTGTTCGCCGTGTTCGCCGTGTTCGCTGTGCCCGCCGTGGTTGACGCCTTGAATCAAAT
>JBIJCY010000137.1:0-7204 GCA_044344385.1 Rhodocyclaceae bacterium
TCTCTTGTGACATCGCAATCGTATCGCTGACAAAACCAAAAAAACAAAAACCCAGTCAGCTGGGGAGCGGACTGGGCTGGCCCCGCTTTAGCCGTATTTATAAAGCGCCCGCAAGCTGATCGTTCAAATCGGCGCTATGGAGTCGAAAGTTACCGCCAGGCTCGGGAAAAGTCAAATCCCCTCAAGCTCTGCTGCGGTTTTTACAAAAGAACCAAGCATATAAATGACACTACTCCTGGCAGGCGTACAGGCGAGCCATGAAACCTTCGACATCGGCTTTTGCCGGTTCCCGACGTGTCGATACCACGACCTCTTCCAGCCGCGCCTCAATACGCGGCACCTCCGCCCAACCCGCATTCATTACTTCGTCGCCGTAAGCCTCGCCATAGCTGCCGAGTTCTTCGCCGTAAGCCCTGCCAGTACCCATTTCCATGACGATCACCATTTTGCTTACCTCCAACCCGATTGTGTGGATGGTAAGTAAGCTAACGACTGAGATGGAAAAAGGTTGAGCCGACTCAAGATATTTCCTATGCTGCCGATAAACAATAGGCAACACCAAGGAGTCGATTATGGATATTGGAAACGTTGGAAGTGTTTCAGCAGCCCTCAGTCAGGCTAAAACTGGCGATGCGGTTGCCATCACGATGTTGAAAAAGGCTAACGATATTCAGGCGCAAAGTGCCGCGCAATTGATTCAGGCACTGCCTCAGCCGGCGGCAAACAACCCGCCCAACCTCGGCAACAGCGTCAATACTTTCGCTTGATGTTTTTTGCTTGATGCAGTCTCCCGGCATCCGGAAATCGGGTGCCGGACTTCCCGTGATCTGCTAGATCTCCTGCGTCACCAGCCAGTCACGCACGGTCTCAGCGACGTGCAGCCAGTCTTTTTCCAGCATCACGCCGTGCCCCAGCCCGCGAAAAATCTTGCTCGGCACACCATAGGTCTGTGCTGTCGTCTGCACCAGAAAGGCCGGCATCAGATGGTCATGCTCGGCACCCAACACCAGCAGAGGTGGCCGGTGCATGCGATCAACCGCCGGTAGATTGAACATCGACATATCCCAAATCGCGCGTTGCGACTCCTGCTGCATCTTCCGGTAGTAGCGTTCCAGTGTTGCCTCCGGGATGTCCTGGGCAAACAGCGCCTCGCGCAATACATCAAGTGACACATCCTCACCGCCAAGCAGGCGATTGAGCTCAACCATCATGCTCGGTTTCTGGAACAGCATTGAAAATTGCGCGGCCACCAGGCCCTGCGGTGGCACCGAACACATCAACACAGCCGCAGGTACGGTATGGCGCTCAAGATATTTCTGCACCACAAAGCCACCCATCGAATGCCCGACCAGCACCGGCGCCGTACCGAGATCAGCAATCACCGTCACCAGGTCGTCAACGTAGTCGTGCACACTGTGCGCATCGAGGTGCTCATGGCCAAAACTGTCGCCGTGTCCGCGCAATGACAAGGCATGAGCGTTGTAGCCCTGCTTGGCAAAATAGGGGAGAAAATGCTCATCCCAGACCCAGGCGCCGGCAAAAGAGCCATGAACAAAGAGCAGCGGCGTCGCGTGAGTCGTCTTGCCCTTCGACATACAGGAAAGGACTTCTAGGCCTTCAACTTCGCGCTTGATCATATTGCTGCTCCAGGAACGGCCATACCACGTTGAACTGCCGGGCGCGCAGCGATCGCCTCATACCAACGCCGAACGTTGGGATAGTCGGCAAGATTTGTTTTGTGCCACTCATGCCGCGCCACCCAGGGAAAGGTCGCAATGTCGGCAATCGAATAATCACCCGCCAGAAAAGTAACTTTGCTCAAACGTTCGTCAAGCACGCCATAAAGCCGCGCCGTTTCCGCGCCATAGCGCTTGATTGCATAGGGAACCCGCTCCGCTGCGGCACGGAGAAAATGATGCGTCTGTCCGAACATTGGCCCCACCCCGCCCATCTGGAACATCAACCACTGCAGCGCCTCATACTTGCCGCGATCACTTTCGGGCAGCAACTTTCCGGCTTTCGCTGCCAGATAAACGAGGATCGCGCCGGATTCGAACAGGGTTATCATTTCGCCTTGCGGGCCGTCAGTATCGACAATGGCGGGGATTTTCGAATTGGGGTTGATGGCAACAAACCCCGGCTGAGACTGCTCACCCTGCGTAATATCGATCGGCTGCACACGGTAGGGCAAGCCACATTCTTCAAGCATGATCGAAATCTTTCGGCCGTTGGGGGTGCCCCAAGTATAGAGGGTAATCATCAGTGCCTCACGTTCATGAACGCACGTTGCAAAACCTGTAAAAGTGTTTAGAGACCTGCCGGTTGCGTTTCTGCGACGATTCTACGCGTGACGCTGACCAAGCTGCGCGAAACATAAGATTTTTGTCGTTTTTTGTTTATACTCATATAGTTCTGATTGCTATTAAAAGTGCTTTATAAGAAGAGACTCATGCGACCTGCCGCCATTCGTCACCGATTACTCGCATTCTTGTGCTGTGCGGCACTGGCACTTGCCAGCACCGCGCCGCTGCAAGCCGCACCGGCGACGCCACCGGCCAACGCTTTTGCCGACATCACCGCCCCGCTGGAGATTGTTGTCGAACGCGATCCGTCGCGTTTGGCGGCTGCGATGCGACTGGCGCGCCTGCAGGTTGAGACGGGGCAATGGGATGCGGCCTGGCGCGTGCTCGAACGTTCGGCGCCGTATGCGGGGAAGGATGCCGAGTATCAGGGGTTTGCCGGCACCGTACTACGCCAGTTGAAGCGAGCGCCGGAAGCCGCCGAAGCCTATCGCCGCGCCATCTCATTGCAACCAGACGAAGGCCGCTGGTGGTTTGGTCTCGGGTTGGCGCTCGAAAGTGCCGGCCGCAAAAAAGAGGCAAAACTGGCATTTGCCGCCGCCCGTGAACGCGAACGAACGCTATCACCCGTCCTGCTCAAACTCCTTGACCGGCAAGCCCGCTGATGCTGAAGTGGTTGCTCACCATCGTCTTCATCGTTGTCATTGTCGGGCTGATCACACCACGACTGAGGCAGAGCATAGCGCCGAAGAAACTGCCCGGCGATGTTGCCGTGCGCTGGCGCGACCGCAACTACTTCTTTCCCTTCGCCTCGACCCTTCTGCTATCGCTGCTGTTCGTGCTGATCAGCCATTTTCTTTGAGCGCCAGAGCCACCGCCGCCACCCGTGCGGCTTGAATGCGTTCCGGAATCTGCGCCGGCGCGCTGCAACTTTTGGCAATTTCCCCGGCGGGTACTGACTGCACCGCAGCTAGTGCGCAACGTAACCGATCAGCCGCGACATAGGGCTTTTCTCCCCAGCCCAGACGACCGTTGAAATCTGCCGCGCAGGCTTCGAGCAACTGTTCAAAACGCTGAGGCCGACGCAACGCATCGCTGCGTTCAAAGAGGCGGACGATGGTATCCGGGCGCAGCTCGGCGGCCCGGTGAATATCGCCGTGATAGCGTGCTGCCAGGACGGCCAAATCGCGACAGTCGGCCGGCACCTTCAGGCGGTCACACACTGTTTCGGCCAGCTTTACACTGCGCACCTCGTGCGCAATGTGGCGCGGCCACTCATCCTTTGGCGTGGTGCCCTTGCCCAAATCGTGCAACAGCGCAGCAAAGCGCACCGGCAAGGCATGGCCGCGCTGAGCCGCAGTATCGACGACCATCATCACATGCACACCGGTATCGATCTCCGGATGATATTCGGCACGCTGCGGCACACCAAATAAACGATCCAACTCGGGCAATAGTCGCACCAGTGCGCGGCATTCGCGCAATACGTCAAACATGCGCGAAGGCCGGGCTTCCATCAGACCCTTGGCAAATTCCTGCCAGACACGTTCGGCAACCAGATGATCGACTTCGCCATTGGCAACCATTTCGCGCATCAAAACGATGGTTTCCGGTGCCACGCTAAAGTCGGTGAAGCGCGCCGCAAAACGGGCAACACGCAAAATTCGTACGGGATCTTCAACAAAAGCCGGGCCGACATGACGCAAAACACGCGCTGCGATATCAGCGACACCTTGATAGGGATCAATCAACGAACCCTCTTCGCCACGCGCGATGGCGTTGATCGTCAGATCGCGACGCGCCAGATCCTCCTCAAGCGTCACCTCGGGCGCGGCATGAAAAGCAAAACCGGTGTAGCCGGGCCCGGTTTTGCGCTCAGTCCGCGCCAGCGCATATTCTTCGTGGGTTTTCGGGTGGAGAAAAACCGGGAAATCCTTGCCGACCGGCCGGAACCCCTTCGCCAGCATTTCGTCTGGCGATGCGCCAACCACCACATAATCGCGATCCTGCACCGGCAGGCCGAGCAGTTCGTCGCGCACAGCACCACCGACGGTGAAGATTTTCATGCGTTGGCTGAAAAATCTACCGTCGCGCTGTTCGGTGCAAATCCGTCGAATCAGCGGCCGGCGCGAAAACGGTAAGTATCCAGACGCATCTTCGGCTTGACCGTAGACAGGTAGGTCGGCGCTACGGATTCGAGCGTCATCGGCTGCCAGCCGGGATAGTTGTGCGTACCATCGGTGACACTGGGCACGTCCATCGAGCGCAGGTTATCCGGCGACATCGGCGGGTTCGGCAACAGCCACAGTAAACCAGCCTGCAGGTAGGCCCAGCCGCCATCGCCGAGGTCAAGTATCGGCCGCGGCTTGCCAATCAGTGCACCGGTATATTCAACCAGCTCGCGCAGCGTGTAGACCTTGGGGCCGCACAGTTCGTAAGTCTGGCCAAAGGTCACGCGGTCAGTCAGGCAGCCGGCAAAAACGTCTGCCACATCGCCCACATAAACCGGCTGAAAGCGCGCCGCACCGCCACCAAGCGGGAAAAACGGGAAAATCCTGAGCAGTTTGGCGAACATGCCAAGGAAGGCATCGCCCGGCCCGAAAATAACCGAAGGGCGGAACACCGTAATATCCAGCTCACCCATGGCAGCGACCACGGCCGCTTCGCCCTCGCCCTTCGAGCGCAGGTATTCGGACGGCGCATTAACCGACGCGCCGAGCGCACTCATATGCACCAGACGGCGCACACCGGTTTGCTTCATCGCAGCGATAATTTTCTTCGGCAACTCGATGTGCGCTTTGGCAAAGCCTTTGCCATAAGGCAGGCGCGAGTCATGATCATGCAGGATGCCAACCAGGTTGATCACCGCGTCCTGCCCCTGCATCAGGGCAGCCAGTTGCTCGGGATCATTGACGTTGGCCTCGACCATATCGACGGTCGGCAGCAAAATCAGCTGCTTGGTATTGTCGCGGTGACGCGTCGGGATGGTGACGCGGATGCCGCGCTGGGAGAGACGGTTGGCAATCCAGCCGCCGACAAAACCACTACCGCCGATCAATAATACGTTCTTGAGTTCCATAGCGTTCCGGCCATCCAATAAGTGTCTGGAAAAGTGTAATTTTACGGCAATTCTTCCTGCTTTGCCTCAGCGCCGGTGCGCGGGGCAATCGTTCCCAACCGGCTCTTGATCGTTTGCGGCTTGCCGTCAAAGAGTGCCGAGTAATAAACCGAATTGCTCATTACCTTCTTCACGTAATCGCGCGTTTCACTGAAGGGAATCGTTTCGGCATAAACGGCGCCTTCCAGCGGGCGATCGGCGCGCCACTTGCGGGCGCGGCCCGGCCCGGCGTTGTAGGCAGCGGAAGCGAGTACCGGGTGATTGTCAAGGCTCTCCATGACCAGCCGCATGTAAGTCGTACCGAGCAGCACGTTGGTCTCGGTATTGTTCACGTTGGCGTGGTTATAATCCTTCAGGCCGATCTTCTTGGCGACCCATTTGGCGGTGGCCGGCATCAGCTGCATCAGGCCCGAGGCACCGACAGTCGATTTCGCATTGGTGATGAAGCGGCTTTCCTGGCGCATCAATCCATACACCCAGGCATCATCGAGTGATTGGTCCTTCGCCGCCGAACGGACCTGATCACCGAAGGGTGCAAGGTAACGCAGCGAGTAGTCGTGTTCGTTCCTGGTACGGTCTGCGGCAGCAATGGCGCGATCGTAGATACCGGCACGATGCGCGATATCGGAGGCGGCAAGCAGCTCCCGGTCACTCATGCCACGCAGCGCCCAGCCCCACTCTTTTGTTCCCTCAAAGCGCTGGTTCATACGAAAAAACGCCAGCGTCCGCTGAATGCCCGGATTGGCATTGACCTGAGCCAGTTCCTCACGGGTCGGCGCAGCGGCTTTGGGCGGCGTCATGATCGGCCGATCCAGTTCATCATCCGCCAGATTGCCGTAGAAATTCGGCTGTCCGGAGATTCTGACAAACAAGGCTTTCGACTCCTCCAAGCGCCCCCCCGCACGGTAGGCACGACCCAGCCAGTAGATCCAGGCGGGTTGTTCAGCAAGCGCCGGCGGCATTTTTTCAATCGTCGAACGTACCGTTCCCCAGTCACCCACGCGCAAAGCGGCACGCACCTTCCACTGCGCGACCTCATCGGAGAGCAGCGCATCACCCGCCTGCCGGTACCAGTTGAGCGCTTCGGGAAGATGCCGCTGCGCGGCCTGCCAGCCGACCTGACTCCATGCCCAGCCTCTTTCGCCGGGCTGCAGCCTGTTTTCAATCTTCTTTAGCTGCTCGGCGGCGACCCCCGGCTCATTGCGCGCGATACGCAAGATGGCGAGCGCGGCCAATTCGCGACTCATGCGGCTGGTCGAGAAATTGGCCGGTAGTTTAAGCAACCACGGCAAGGGTTGGTTAATAACCGACTCAGCCTGCTTCGCATCGGGTGTCTGGCTCGCCGGCAGATAATTCATGCTGTAACGCGCCGCCGCCATCTTGTTCGCCTCGAACTGACGGCGGATGCGCACCCAGACCTCGTCGGCCAACACGCGTTTTTCAAGAATCAACGCTTCAAGCACCGGATAGCAAGGCTCCGGGGGCTCAAGCAGGGTTAGCCAGAGCGGCATTGCATCATCAAGCATGCTCGCGTCACCGCGCGCGCGGCGACTCTGCAACGAATAGCAGACAAGCTCCTGCTCAGGCTGGCCAAGCAGCGGAAAATCAAGGTCAAACTCGGCCCACTGCTGCTTCTTGGCTAACTGCTTCAGCCATTCGCTGCGCAATCTTTCGGCAACGTAAGACTTTTCGTGGCGCCCAAGAAAGGCGCGAATTTTCGCCGGGTCAGCATCCTTGAGATCAGCCAGCAGGCGCCAATAATCGACGTAAATTTCGAGTTCATGCC
>JBIJCY010000138.1:0-7159 GCA_044344385.1 Rhodocyclaceae bacterium
AACCTTGTTGCGGTGCCGTATCGCTTGCTGCCACAAATTACGCTCAATGCACGGCAACCGGACCTCTACCGTACCGACAGCAGCTTTTTCGGTCAATACACCTCTTTCGCGCACCCCGATTCAACGAAGGATGAAGGGCAGCGGACGGTGCTCTATCCGCAGGTTGCTCTGCCCTACGTGACACCGGGCTGGTACGCAACGCCGAAACTCGGCGTTCATGCAACGCAATACTCGTTGAATAGACGGGCGCCGACGAGTGTGGGTCCGGATTCAATCAATCGCACCTTGCCCGTGTTCAGCCTTGATTCGGGCATGACTTTTGAACGATCGAGTAACTGGTTTGCGCGCGACTATACCCAGACGCTGGAACCACGGCTTTACTATTTGAACGTCCCCTACCGTAACCAGAACAAGATTCCTATTTTTGACAGCAGCTTGGCCGATTTTAATTTTGCGCAGATTTTCTCCGAGAACCAGTTTTCCGGGCAGGACCGTTTCAACAATGCAAATCAGATGACCGCTGCTGTTACGTCACGGCTGGTTGATCCGGCCAGTGGTAATGAGATCATGCGCGCGATGTTCGGCCAGCGCTTTTATTTCAGCCAGCAGAAAGTGACCTTGTCAGGGCAGGCGGTTGATGCCGAGGAAAAATGGCAGAAGTCCGATTTTCTTGCGGCCTTCAGCGGGCAGATATTGCCCAAAGTGTATGCAGATACCGCGTTGCAGTACGCCGCTGCCGATCGTGAGGTCAAACAGTATTCGCTGGGCGCGCGTTATTTGCCGGAGCCCGGCAAGGTGTTGAATGCTTCGTATCGTTACATTCGGGATACGCCCAATCAGGTCACCCGGGACGGACTCGACCAGTTTGATGTGTCGGCACAGTGGCCGATCTTCGGGGGCTGGCATGCGGTGGGCAGGTATAACTACTCACTCAAGGAAAAACAGCCGATTGAGACTATCGGCGGGCTTGAATACAACGGCGGCTGCTGGGTCGTGCGTGTTGTCGGGCAGCGGTTGGTGACAACAGAAGCAAAGTCGTCTACGGCGCTTTTTGTCCAGCTTGAGCTAAACGACTTCACGCGTATCGGTTCCAATCCGCTTGAGCTGCTGCGCCGCAATATTCAGGGGTACGGCATGGTCAATCAGCCGACGGCCGATCCTGTCTTCGGTCAGTAGAGGTTTTCATGATGTTTGTGTTGCGCACGTTATTCTTTTTTGTTTGTCTGGCAGGTCTTGCGACGGCGCAATCGGCGCGCCGGGTGAATGAGCCGCTTGCTGCTGACCGTATCGTGGCTGTTGTCAACGACGAAGTTGTGACGCTCTATGAATTGCGCAGTCGCCTGGATTCTGCGCTTTCCCAGCTCAAACGGCAGGGGACGCCCTTGCCGCAGCGCGAAGTGCTTGAGCGGCAGGTGCTCGAACGTCTTGTGATGGACAAGGTGCAATTGCAGTACGCTAAAGAAACCGGCTTGCGTGTGGATGATGGTCAGTTGGAACAGGCGCTGCAGCGCATTGCCTCTGGTAACAAAATGTCGGTCGGCCAATTTCGTCAGGCCCTCGAGAAAGACGGAATTGCCTTTGCAAAATTTCGTGAAGAGATTCGCGAGGAAATGACCATTGCGCGGATACGGGAGCGTGAGGTTGAAAACAAGATTGTTGTTTCCGAAGGCGAAATCGACAACTATCTGTCTGGCGAATCGGCCAAAGGTGGGGGCGGGGAAGAGTATCAGATCGCGCACATTCTGTTGCGCGCACCAGAGTCGGCGAGTCCGGAACAAATCCAGAAGCTCAAGCTGAAAACCGAGCAAGTGCTCGATCGTCTGAAAAAAGGCGACGATTTTGCGCAGGTTGCCGCCGCATACTCCGATGCGCCGGATGGCTTGCAAGGGGGTAGCCTTGGTTGGCGTACGCGTGATCGATTGCCGGCGATTTTCGCCGAAGTTGCTGTCACGTTGAAGGCCGGGGAAGTATCCCCCATCCTGCGTAGTTCGAACGGTTTCCATCTGGTCAAACTGGTTGCCAAGCGTGGCGGTGCCGCCGTGCCGGCCGTGCAGCAGACGCATGCGCGACATATCCTGATCAAGGTGAATGAAATTGTTTCGGAATCCGAAGCCAAACACAAGATGCTTGGTTTGCGCGAGCGTCTGGTGAACGGCGGCAGTTTTGCCGAACTGGCCAAGCTTTTTTCCCAGGATGGGTCGGCAACGAAAGGTGGCGATCTCGGCTGGATCTACCCGGGCGACACGGTGCCGGACTTTGAGCGTGCGATGAATGCGTTGAAACCAGGGGAGGTCAGTCAGGCCGTACGTTCGCCTTTCGGTTTCCATTTGATAGAAGTGCTCGAACGCCGTGTGCAGGATGTTTCGAGCGACCGTCAGCGCGCAGCAGCACGCCAGGTGCTACGCGAGCGAAGGCTTGATGAAGCCTATCAGGATTGGTTGCGGATGGCGCGCGACCGCGCCTATGTCGAGCTCCGGCTCGAGGATCGCTAAAATAATGCCTAAGCCGGTGATCGCCGTCACCTCGGGCGAGCCGGCCGGTATTGGCCCGGAACTCTGCTTGCGGCTTGTCGAGAGGTCATTCGCGGCGCGCGTTGTCGTGTTGGCTGATCGTGATCTCATGGCGGCAAGAGCCGAAATGATGGGGTTTTCCGGGAAGCTGCGCGAATGGGATTGCAGTCATCCGCCATTGCCTGATGTCATTGATGTAATCCACCTGCCTATGCCGGCGCGCTCGCTTCCCGGCCGTCTTGACCCGATGAATTCTCCTTATGTGCTTGCGCTGCTCGATCGCGCGCTGGCCGGTTGCCGGACAGGTGAGTTTTTGGCGATGGTCACAGCGCCGGTGCACAAGGGTGTCATCAACGAGGCCGGTGTGCCATTCACCGGGCACACCGAATATCTTGCCGAAATGACGGCAACACCACGTGTTGTGATGATGCTCGCTGGCGGTGGTTTGCGCGTTGCGCTGGTCACCACACATTTGCCATTGAAGGATGTGCCGGCAGCAGTAACCCGAACTGCCGTAGAAGAAACGCTGCGTATCTTGCACGCCGAGATGGGGTGCAAATACGGCATTGCCAAGCCGCGCATTCTGGTCGCCGGACTTAATCCGCATGCGGGTGAAGGTGGCTATTTGGGTCGCGAGGAAATCGAAGTCATTGCGCCAGTGCTCGATAAACTGCGCGCCGAAGGCATGACGCTGATCGGCCCGTTGCCGGCCGATACCATGTTTACGCCGCCGATGCTGGCGCAGGGTGACTGCGTGCTGGCCATGTACCACGATCAGGGATTGACGGCACTCAAGTACGCGAGTTTCGGCAACGGCATCAACGTCACGCTCGGCCTGCCGATCATTCGTACCTCAGTCGATCATGGTACGGCGCTGGAACTGGCCGGTAGCGGCCGGGCTGATCCCGGCAGTCTGTATATGGCGGTCGAACAGGCCATCGAAATGAGTCGCATGACACAGCGGAGCGCAGCATGAGCAAACACGTCGCGCGCAAACGGTTTGGCCAGAACTTTCTGATTGACCAGCAGGTGATCGGCGATATCGTCAATGCCGTTGCGCCGCAGCGCGGCGACTGCGTGGTTGAAATCGGGCCTGGACTTGGCGCGTTAACTGATCCGCTGGCTCAGCGGGTCGATCATCTGCAGGTGGTCGAGATTGACCGTGACATCATTGCCCGCCTGAGAAAGCGCTATTCCCCTGACAAGCTGACGATTCATGAAGGCGATGCGCTGGCCTTCGATTTCGGCGCGTTGGTCAGGGATGGAGGTGCCAGGCTGCATATTGTCGGCAATTTGCCTTACAACATTTCGACGCCGCTGCTTTTCCATCTTGCCGGCTTCGCCGAGCAGGTTCACGACATGCACTTCATGCTGCAGAAGGAAGTGGTCGAGCGCATGGTCGCCGAGCCGGGAACCAACGACTTCGGACGTCTTTCGGTAATGTTGCAGTACCGGTTTGTCATGGACTGGCTGATCGATGTGCCGCCGGAGTCTTTCGATCCGGCACCCAAGGTTGACTCGGCTGTGGTCCGTCTGATTCCGCGGCAGCTCGCCGAGTTGTCGGCAAAAGACGAGGAGAAATTCGCCACCCTCGTTTCGGCGGCTTTTGGTCAGCGCCGCAAGATGCTGCGCAATAATCTCAAGGGCATGCTTGACGATACCGGTTTTTCTGAACTCGGTATTTCGCCGACGTCCCGGGCTGAAGATCTCTCGGTAGGCGATTACATCAGGCTTGCTAATTATTTGACGCCCTGAAACAAAACGGCGCGCCAAACTGGCACGCCGTTCAACGCCTTGAACGATAGCGGGTTGTTCAGGTCTTTTGCATCGGGCAGGTCTTGATGCCGAGTAGCGTGTAGGCCGGGCACCAGCCCATCAGGCCGGTAAGTAGCGGCACGACGCCGACAAACCCCCACATGCCAATGATCCCCATCGCTGCCATGGTAACCAGCGCAATGCCCGCGACGATACGCAGGATTTTATCGATACCGCCGACGTTTGTATTCATGATTGACTCCGTTGGGTTTGTTGATGACACGGCCAGAATACCTGCAGCTTCACTTCGCGTATGTAACCCAGGTCACACAGGGAGTCTGGGTTCGCTGCAGTAGAAATGACCCTTGGTTCAGGCAACAGCGCCAGCGCGCGGGTTGTGACATTAACGCCCGATGTCCGCCAGTTGCTGTAACGCAGCCCGATCAAGCAGCGTGATCTGCTCACGCCCTAGCGCCACCAGCCTCTGTTCCGCGAAACCTTTGAGCAGGCGACTGATGATTTCGCGGACGCTGCCCAGTTCTTCGGCCAGCGCCTGATGTGTTGCGTGAATCGGTTCACTCTTGCCGAGAAGAAGTTTGGCCAAGCGTTGGTCGAGGCGGTGAAAGGCCACTTCTTCGACGAGTTGCATCAGGTCGGCGATACGGTTGGAGAAAAGATGAAAAACGAAATCACGGAACGATGCATTTTCGGCGATCAGCTTGTCGAAAAGTGGTGCCGCCAGGATCTGCAGTGACAGGGGAGTTTCCGCAATGCCACGCGCCGAGTAGGGGGCATGGCCGAGCAGGCAGCTTGAGGTGATGATGCACGAGTCACCCGGTTCTACGCGGTAGAGCAGCATCTCGCGACCTGCAGGCGTCGTTTTGACCACCTTGATCGTGCCGGCGAGCAGCAGCGGAAATCCCTGGCACGGTTGGCGTTCAGTGAAGATCTGGGTACCAGCCGGCAGATTGACACGCATGGCCGGTTGGCAGGCAGCCGTGAGTTGTTCCGGCGGGAGTGAGCGCAATGCCGGATAGAGCGCGACGACGGTTTCCGGTGAGTTGTCCATCATTGATTCACTACCCGCTTAGCGTTGCGTTGACCGGCGCATGGTCTGACGGCCGTTCGCGTTTGCGCATTTCGCGGTCAATACCAGCGGCCGTGCAGCGTGCGGCCAGTGGTCCAGAGAGCAGAATGTGGTCAATGCGCAAGCCCTGGTTTTTCTGGAAACCGAGCATGCGGTAATCCCACCAGGAGAAACTCTTTTCGGCCTGTTCGAAGAGGCGAAAGCTGTCTTGCAGACCAAGTCCGAGCAGGCGCTGGAATGCCGCGCGCTCGGGTTCGGAACAGAGGATCTGGCCATTCCAGGCGGCCGGGTTATGGACATCGCGGTCTTCCGGGGCAATGTTGAAGTCACCGGCCAGCACGAGTTGCGGATTGGTGGCCAGTTGCTCCTTTAGCCACGGCGTCAGCGCGGCAAGCCAGGCCAGCTTGTAGTCGTACTTGTCGCTGCCGACCGCCTGCCCGTTCGGGATGTAGGCGCAAACGATGCGAATGCCATTCACGGTGGCGGCGATCAGGCGTTTTTGCGGATCGGGGAAGTGCGGATTGCCGCAGACAATATCGGTCGGTGTCGTCCGCGCCAGCAGCGCCACCCCGTTGTAAGTCTTTTGTCCTGAAAATGCGACCTGGTAGCCAGCCGCTTCGATTTCCACGTGTGGGAAATTATGGTCTTCGAGTTTTGTTTCCTGCAGGCAGACGACGTCAGGTTGGCTGGATTCCAACCAGTCAAGCAGTTGCGGCAGGCGGACTTTCAGTGAGTTGACGTTCCATGCCGCGATTTTCATTTAGCAAAAGCGCCGGACGGCTTGGTGCCGTAGGCGGCAGATTTGGGATAGCCGGCGAGATCAAGCAGGTTATTCCATGCGCCCGATTCAAATCCCTTGAAATTCTGTCGGCCGACGATGACGCTCGGAACCGCAGCGTCGCCGCCCAGTTGTTTGCCAAGTTCGTCAATTTCCTCCTGAGTTTTCAGGATCTTCTCCGAGAAGGGAATGCCGCGCCCGTTGAGAAGGTCACGCCCTTGTTTGCAGCCATCGGAGCAATTGGTGCTTGTGTACAAGGTGACCGGAAATTTTTCGGCAGCCTGGCGTACGGCATAAGAGCCTTGCTGTGCGCCGCTTTCTTCGCCAGCTCGTTTAACGACTTGCTTTGCGCCAAACGGAGGTTGCTGGTCGGAAATGACGGTTGTACCTGTTTTCGGGTCTATCCACTGATAGGTCGTCTGGGCGTTCGCCAGCGAGCCGGTGAGCAGGACGGTGGCGAGTAGCGCGAGGCGCAGAGCAGGCATGAGCAGCATGATGTTTTCTCCCGGTTTTTACGCTGTGATCATACCACTGTGACGAAGCAGCGCATCGACCTGCGGCTCGCGTCCACGGAATGCGCGGAAGTTGTCGATGGCCGGTCGGGCGCCACCGGCAGAGATGATTTCGTCGAGAAAACGTTTGCCAGTGACCAGGTCAAAGGGGTTGCCGGCCTCTTCGAAGGCTGCATAGCAATCGGCAGACAAGACTTCGGCCCACTTGTAGCTGAAATAGCCGGCACCGTAACCGCCAGCAAAGATATGGGAAAAACTGTTCGGGAAACGGTGCCATTCGGGCGGGGTGATGACAGCGACTTCGCGGCGTACGTCAGAGAGCAGCGCCAGTACGCTTTGTTGGCCGGCCGGGTCGAAATCCGCATGCAGCAGCAAATCGAATAGCGAGAACTCCAGTTGGCGAACATTCTGCAGGCCGCTCTGAAAGTTTTTCGCGGCCAGCATCTTGTCGAACAGTTCGCGCGGCAGCGTGGCGCCGGTGTCGACGTGGCCGGTCATTTCCTGCAGGACGCCCCAT
>JBIJCY010000139.1:0-7136 GCA_044344385.1 Rhodocyclaceae bacterium
CTGGGTCCTTGCCAAACTTCACGCTGCGCCATTCCATCGATAATCCGTCCAGCAGCAGCAGGCGGCCAATGACCGCTTCGCCGGTACCGACGATCAGTTTCAGCGCCTCGGCGGCCTGCATTGCGCCGATAATGCCGGTGAGTGGGGCAAAGACGCCCATCACCGCGCAACGTACCTCGTCGACGTCTTCACCTTCGGGAAACAGGCAGTGATAGCAGGGGGCATCGGCGCGCCGTGAGTCGAATACGGACAGTTGGCCGTCAAAGCGAATCGCCGCGCCGGAAACCAGCGGCGTCTTGTGCTTTACGCAGGCGCGATTGACGGCGTGTCGGGTGGCGAAGTTGTCGCAGCAATCGAGAACAACATCGGCGCTGGCGACCAGCGCCTCAAGACGCTCTCCGGCCAGACGTTCGGTAATGGGCTCGACGATGACTTCAGGATTGATACGTCCGAGCGCCGCCTGTCCGGACAGGGATTTGGCTTGGCCGATTCGGTCTTGCGTGTGCAGGATCTGGCGTTGCAGGTTGGTCAGGTCGACCGTGTCGCCATCGGCCAATGTGATACGGCCGACCCCCGCTGATGCGAGGTAGAGCGCAGCCGGAGAACCAAGGCCGCCAGCGCCGATGATCAGCGCATGTGACTTGACGATTCTGTCCTGGCCTTCGATGCCGATTTGATCGAGCAGAACATGGCGGCTGTAGCGTAGCAGTTGCTCGTCGTTCATAGGGCGGGTGCAAGAGCGTTGAAACCTACCGCAGTGGCCCAAGGCCAGGCTGGCGCGCAGGCGCAGAGGAAACGCAGAGGAAACGCAGAGGAAACAACTGCTGTTCCAGGTTTTCTCTGCGTACACTCTGCGCCTCTGCGCCTCTGCGGTAGGGGGTTACGCATTTTGCGGACCTGCCTATTTGTACTCCCGCCACTCCGGCGGCGTGTCGTCGTGGTCGCCGTGTGGGTGGCGTTCCCAGGCGTGAACGTAGGCTTCGTTCTGGGATTTTTTGAGCGGACGATCCGGTGCGTCGAGGTTGTGCAGCTGGGTTTCCTCGACGTAATAAATCAGTGCTCGCATCATCTTGCTCATCAGCGTGTTGTCGAGGTGATAACCCTTGTCTTCGAGCGAGCCTTCGAGCTCCTCAAGCGAGTGTTCCCGCAGGTCATAGGCGACGCCTACTGCGCGGCGCTCGGTCCTCTGTTCGACTTCCAGGTGCTCAAGCTTGCCGAGATAATCGGAAGCTTCGGGCACCTGGCCCGGCGGAAATTTGGCGAACTGGATACTCCGTTCCTTGCGGATTTGTGCCGGTTTGTGTGGCGTTGCGACCGGTCGTTTCATATCCCCTCCTCCAAGTAGGCCTACTTGTTATTCTGCATGATCTGCAGGCCCTTGAGAAGATTAAGTGCCTGGCCAAGCTGGTAGTCGCTTTTCGACGCCAGTTCGCGGCTTGGCGGCTCGGCATGCTCGTCGTCGCCTTCCTTGCCATTGCCGCCTTTGGGCTTGGCCGGTGCTTTGCTCTGCGGCTTGGCTGGCGCTTCCTTGGCCGGGCTTGCGCTCTCTTTTTCCTTGTCGTTGGTCAGGTGGTGATCGAGATCGGCTTCCCGCAGGCGCTGTCCTGTCGCGCCATTGGCCG
This sequence comes from Rhodocyclaceae bacterium, assembly GCA_044344385.1. Lineage (GTDB taxonomy): Bacteria > Pseudomonadota > Gammaproteobacteria > Burkholderiales > Rhodocyclaceae > CAJBIL01. The sequence goes on from JBIJCY010000139.1 coordinate 1,623, forward strand.
TCTCTTCAACGATGATGTCCGGAGCGATACCCTTGGCCTGGATCGAGCGCCCCAACGGGGTGTAGTAACGCGCGGTGGTCAGTTTGATCGCCGTATTGCCGGGCAGTGGCAGGACGGTCTGTACCGAACCTTTGCCGAAGGTCTGCGTACCGAGCACCAGCGCGCGCTTATGATCCTGCAGCGCGCCAGCGACGATTTCGGAAGCCGATGCCGATCCGGCATTGACCAGGACGACCATCGGTACCTTGCGCGCTTCGGCCGGCAGGTTTTTGATGTAATCCTCCTTGCTGCCGCGCAGGTAATCTTCAGGAGAAGCGAAGAACTGGTGCTTGGCGTCGGCGGTGCGGCCGTCGGTTGAGGTGACCAGCGTCTTTGGCGGCAGGAAGGCGGCGGAGACGCCGACTGCGCCGTTCAGCAAGCCACCCGGATCATTGCGCAGGTCGAGCACCAGTCCCTTGAGCGGGCCGGGTTTGTAGAGGTCGTTCAGATGCTTGACCACGGAAGCTGCCGTGTTTTCCTGGAACGAGGTGACGCGCAGGTAGCCGTAGCCTTCCTCGACCAGTTTCGACTTGACGCTCTGCACCTTGATGACTTCACGCGTCAGCGTAAGTTCAAGTGGTTTTGCTTCACCCTTGCGCAGGATGCCGAGTCTGATCTGGGTTTTCGGCTTGCCGCGCATGCGTTTGACAGCCTCGGACAGGGTCAGCCCCTTGACGACGGTGTCATCGAGTTTGTAGATCAGGTCGCCTGATTTGACACCAGCGCGGTAGGCGGGTGTGTCTTCTATTGGCGAAACGACTTTGACCAGCCCGTCTTCCATGCCGACCTCGATACCGAGGCCGCCGAATTCGCCTTGCGTCCCCACTTGCAGATCCTTGAAGGCATCGGCGTCGAGATAGGCTGAGTGCGGGTCCAGATTGGAAAGCATGCCGCTGATGGCGTGAGTGATCAGTTTCTTGTCTTCAACCGGTTCGACATAGCCCTGCTTGATTGCATTGAATACCTCGGCAAAGGTACGCAACTCCTCAATTGGCAATCCGCCGGTACGGCTCTCTTTTTCGGCCATCGCCGAAAACTGCAGGCTGATCAAAACGCCGCCGACTAATCCGGCGCATATCAGGCCGGCCTGTTTCCACTTACCCATCTGTATTACTCCAATGCCGACATCATTTAACGTTAACCCATTTGAGCGGGTCGAGCGGCTGCCCGAGATGACGAAGTTCAAAGTATAAACCGGATTCCGGATTGCCACCGCTGTTGCCAACAGAGGCCACCGTGTCTCCCCCCCGTACCGCATCGCCGACCTGTTTGAGCAGCGACTCGTTGTTGCCATAGATCGTCAGGTAACTGTCACCATGGTCAACGATCAATAAATTGCCAAATCCTCGCATCCAGTCGGCGAATACCACGCGCCCACCGGCAATCGCTTTTACTTCGCCACCTGTTGCGGCACGGATAAACAGGCCCTTCCAGGTGCTGCCTTCCTGCCGTGTCGCACCAAAGCGATTGCTTACCGTGCCTTTCGCCGGCAAGCGCAGGCTGCCTTTGAGGCGCGCAAAATTGCTGGAGGGCACAGCTTCCGGCGTGCGTTCATTGGCTATTTCCGTTGCCGGTTTGCCCGTCGTTCTGTCGTGCGCATCGCCATCGGCGCCTTGCGCTGGCGGCTTGCGCGTTATTTCCCGGCGCGGCGCGGGCTTGGCTGCGATGATTTTTGCCAGGCGCTCGATAAGCTGGGAAAGGCGTTTTTCGTCACGTTGCAAGCTGCCTATTTCGCGTCGTTGCGCAGCGATTTTTGCCGACACCTTCTCCAGCGTCGCTTTACGTTGCTCGCGTTGGGCAACAAGTTTGCCGTGTTGTTCCTTCTGTTTTGCTTCAACAGCGGCCAGTTGTTCGGCGCGTGTTTGCGTATCGGCAGCGAGCGCCTGCTTGCGCTGTAAAGTGTTCGCTATCTCGTGCAGGAGTTGGCTGCGCGCATGGCCGATGGCGGCCAGGTAGTGCAGGTCGCGAGCCAGCTGATTCGGGTCGTCTCCGTTGAGCAGCAAGTGCAGGGAGTCGGGGTTGCCTTGCAGGTACTGGCGGTAAACCAGCTTTTCAAGCTGGCTTTGCTGGTTGTTCAGGCGGTTTTCCAGATCGCGCGCCTGCGCACCAAGATCTTTCAGCGTTGCCTGCAGCCCGACGCGTTGTCCGCCCAGTTGGTGCAGATCACGCTGGGTGACGGAGATTTCACGCTCGGAATCCTTCAGCTGATCAACCACGTCGGCGCGTGTTCCCTCGGCTGCCGCCATGTCCTTGCGCAGTGATTCGATCTGCCCGCGCAAGTCCTTGAGGTCGCTTTGCTTCTCGGCGACTTCTGCGGTGGCGGGGGTTGGGGGTTTCTTTGCTTTGGCGGCGAAGGCTGGCTGAGATAGCGTCAGGCCAAGTGCAACCGCGTAAATCAAAAACTTACCGCAGAGGCGCAGAGACGCAGAGGGAACGCAGAGAAGGTCAAAAGCAGAAAGAGCGAAAATTTTTTCGTTCTGCGATTTTCGTTTTTCTCTGCGTTCCCTCTGCGTCTCTGCGCCTCTGCGTTGGAAGTTCATGCCTTGACCACAGGCTTACTTGCCCTTGGCTTGATTGGCAACCGCTGCTGCTGCGACTTTCGCCGCGGCCTCATCACCCAGGTAGTAGCTGCGGATCGGCTTCATGTCGTCGGTGAATTCATAGACGAGCGGGATGCCGGTCGGGATGTTGAGGTTGACGATGTCTTCGTCGGAGATGTTGTCGAGGTACTTGATCAGGGCGCGGATGCTGTTGCCGTGCGCCGCAACGATGACGCTCTTGCCCGATTTGACGACCGGTGCAATGGTGTCTTCCCAATAAGGCACAAAGCGCGCAACGGTGTCTTTCAGACATTCGGTCTTTGGCAGGTGCTCGGCTGCGATGCCGGTGAAGTCGACGCCGTAGCGGGCGTCGAAGCGCGGGTGGCGCGGGTCGTCGAATTCGAGATCAGGCGGTGGCGTGTCGTAGCTGCGGCGCCAGCTGAGTACCTGTGCATCACCATATTTTGCAGCGGTTTCGGTCTTGTTGAGACCTTGCAGTGCGCCGTAGTGACGCTCGTTGAGGCGCCACGAGCGCTGTACCGGGATCCACAGCCGATCCATCTCTTCAAGCGCGATCCACAGCGTGCGCATGGCGCGCTTGAGCACCGAGCTGAAAGCGATGTCGAATTCGAAACCGGCTTCTTTCATCAGCTTGCCGGCGGCCTTGGCTTCAGCCAGCCCTTGTTCGGTCAGGTCGACATCGGTCCAGCCGGTGAAGCGGTTTTCCTTGTTCCAGGTGGATTCACCGTGGCGGAGCAGAACGATTTTTTTCATGATGGGTGGCTGCGAGTGGTTAGGAGGGGTTAGTGAGTTGGAGAGCTTGCGGGCATTTCAGGTGAATTGCAGATGGCTGCGGGAACGCACCTCGGGGCAAGGAATTATTTTATAATGAATCTTTACACTTAACGAGCCTTACGGATCGTGGCCATCCAGACAAGTCTCATCAACAAGCAGGAGCATATCGAGCAGGCGGCACGTGCGCTGAAGTCGATATCGCATCCGCTGCGCCTTAAAATTCTGTGCGTGGTGGGTGATCAGGAGGCTTGCGTGCAGGAGATTGTCGAGGCGGTGGGTACCTCGCAAAGCAATATTTCCCAGCATTTGGCGATCCTGCGTGAAAAAGGTGTGTTGCTCACGCGCAAGGATGCCAATCGCGTCTTCTATCGTGTCGGCGATGCCCGAACCTTGCAGTTGATCGGCATGATGCGCGAGGTTTTTTGCGGCGATTAGCGGGTAATTGGCCGGATTGTCTGCGCATTCGCTACGGTCCATGTAGTTTTGTTATTTTTATTTTCGGTAGTTTTTGGAGTCTCGCTTGGAATTCATTCAACAAAACATCTATCTCGTGGCCATCGCCGTGTTCAGCGGTGCCATGCTTTTGTCGCCCACCTTTCGCAGCGGCGGTGGTGCCCGGTCTCTGAGTACAACGCAGGCGACCATGCTGATCAACCGGGAAGATGCGCAGGTGATTGATGTGCGCGACCCGGCCGAGTACGCGGCCGGCCATCTGGCCGATTCGCGAAACATCCCTGTCGGCACGCTTGAAGCGCAAATCGGCGATCTTGAGAAATACAAGGATCAGCCCCTGATTCTGATTTGCCAGACCGGGACGCGCTCATCCGGTGCCTGCGGGCGCCTGGCCAAGGCTGGATTTGCCAAGGTGCATAGTCTGGACGGCGGCATCGAATCCTGGGTTCAGGCCGGCTTGCCGATCAAGAAGGGTACGAAAAAGTGAGTACATCACCTCGTGTACTGATGTACTCGACGGCGGTCTGTCCTTATTGCGTGCGTGCCGAGCAACTATTGCGCGCGCGCGGCGTGCTTGAAATTGAAAAAGTGCGCATCGACCTTGACTCTGCGCGCCGGGCCGAGATGATGGAAAAAACGGGCAGACGCACCGTGCCGCAAATTTACATCGGCGATATCTATGTCGGCGGTTGCGATGATCTCGTCGCGCTGGATCATGCCGGCAAGCTTGAGCCGCTGCTCGTCAGTGCAGCTGTCTGACAAGCCAGAAAAACTTTCCCTTAACGATTCACTAGCCAAGAAAATATCATGAGCGAACAAGAAGCCCCGGCATTCAGCATCGAAAAACTTTATCTCAAGGATCTTTCGGTTGAAGTGCCGAATGCACCGCAAATTTACCTCGAGCGCGAATCTCCCAACGTCAATATCCAGTTGCAGACGAAAGCCCAGGGGCTCGGCGATGGCGTCTACGAAGTGGTGTTGACCGTTACCGTGACCGCCAAGATTGAAGAAAAAACGGTTTTTCTGGTTGAAGTCGGGCAGGCCGGTATTTTCCGCATTCTCAACGTGCCGGACGAGAATATGGAGCCGCTGCTGTCGATCGCCTGCCCGAACATTCTCTTCCCGTATGCCCGTGAAGTCGTCTCCGATACGGTGACGCGCGCCGGTTTCGCACCGGTGATTCTGCAGCCGGTTAATTTCGAAGGCCTGTACGCTTCGCGCCTTGCACAGGAGCAGGAAGGCGTTCCGCCTGAGGCTTCGATCCAGTAACAGGAGCGAATGATGACGCGACTGCTTGCTTTGTTGTTCGCCGCAGCGCTGGCTTTTCCGGCGCTGGCGGTCGAATTCCGCACTGTCGAATTGCCGGCAGTGCTTTACGACGCACCTTCGCAGAAGGGCAGTAAGCTGTTCGTCATCAAGCGTGACACGCCGGTTGAAATGGTGGTCAGTCTTGAGGGCTGGATCAAGGTTCGCGATTCTGAAGGCGGGCTGGCGTGGATCGAAAAGAAAAATCTCTCGGAGCGGCGCTCGGTCATCGTCACCGCCAATCGGGCGGAGGTACGGCAGAGCGCCGATGATGCGGCAACCGTCGTTTTTGAAGCCGAGAAGAGTGTTTCGCTCGACTATGTCGAGACGGCGCCAGGTGGCTGGGTGAAGGTTCATCACCGTGATGGTCAAAGCGGTTATG
>JBIJCY010000140.1:0-7080 GCA_044344385.1 Rhodocyclaceae bacterium
GCAGTTTTTCAATCAATTAGGCATCCGCACCAAACTCATCGTAATCTTTGTCGCCATCAAGGTGGTGCCGTTGGTGCTGCTCGCCTGGTTCGCCTGGCAAGCAGCGCAGGAGCTGGGTGAAGGTGTTTCCTACCGTGCCGTGCAGATGGCCGACGCGATGCGCATCACGCAGCAACAAACCGGCAAGACAGCCAACGATGATGCCGTGGAAGCGCTCGACGAACGATCGCGCGAAGCCATCGAAGCGCTGACCACCGATCTGGCACGGCAGGTCGCCGACTTCCTCTACGATCGTGACAAGGAAGTGCTGCAGGCGGCAACGCTCGAGCCTTCCGAAGCCACTTATCGCCGCTTTCTTACCCACCGGACGCGTGAGATTTACGAGCACGGCAAGTACGTGCCAACAGCTGATGGCAAGGGCTGGACGCCGGCCACGCCAATCAGTAGCGACAATCAGGTGCGTACGCCGCTGCCGGACAATGCAAAAGACTTTCACACCCGCCCGCCGGAAAACTACGGCACCAAGGTACCGCATCCGTTGTTCCTTGAAATGAGTTTCGTTGACACCAGTGGCATGGAGAAGATCAAGGTACTGCAAGGCGACCTGCTCACGCCGGGTCTGCGCGATGTCAGCCAGCGCAAGAACACCTTCGTCAAGGCCGAAACCTACTGGCCGGCACTCAAGAACCTCAAGGCCGGCGAGATCTATGTTTCGGAAGTCATCGGCCCCTACGTCCCAACGCAGTGGATCGGCCCCTACACCAAAGCCCGGGCAGATGAACTGAAGAAACCCTTCACGCCCGAAGCATCGGGATACGCCGGTCTGGAAAACCCGGTCGGTAAGCGTTTCCGGGGCATCGTGCGCTGGGCCACGCCGGTCGAGAGAAGTGGGCGCATCGTTGGCTACGTCACGCTGGCACTCGATCATGCGCACCTTGAGACCTTTACCAACAAGGTGCGACCGACAACTGAGCGCTTTGCACCGATTGCCGATCCGGCGTCCGGCAACTACGCATTCATGTGGGATCAAAAGAGCCGCGCGATCTCGCATCCGCGCGACTATTTCATCGTCGGCTACGATCCGGAAACCGGCCAGCCGGCGCCGCCCTGGATGGATGGCGAACTGTGGGCCGGTTGGCAGGCCAGTGGCAAATCCTGGGCCGAGTATCAGGAGACCGTACCGCCTTTTCGCGATCAGTCACTCAAGCGCAAGCCCGCGCCGGAGTCCGGTAAATCGGGCCGTGTCGGCCTGGATTGCCGTTATCTCAATTTCTCACCGCAATGCCACGGCTGGGACGCCCTGACCGAGCACGGCGGCTCGGGTTCGTTCGTGATCTTTTTCTCCGGGTTATGGAAGCTGACAACCGCCGCGACGATTCCCTATTACACCGGCCAGTACGGCGCCAGCAAGCGCGGTTTTGGCTACCTCACGATTGGCGCCAACGTTGATGATTTTCACAAGGCCGCCACCGAATCGGGCAAGCGCATCGACGGGCTGATTGCCGCAGCCGATGGCGAGCTGAAGAAAGAACGCGAAGGGATGCTGAATACGATTGGACAGCATCTGAGCCGCACCGCGCTTGGCCTTAGCGTGGCCTCGGTAGTGATGATCGCCCTGATGATCGCCATTGCCATCTGGATGGCCGGCGTGCTGACCGATCGCATTACCGAAATGAGCAGTGGTATCAAGCGCTTCCAGGAGGGCGATCTGGCGCACCGTCTGCCGGTGCGCGGCGAGGACGAGATGGCCGATCTGTCGAAATCCTTCAACCACATGGCCAACGAGGTGGAGCAGTCTTTCGGTCGCCTTGAGGAAGCGCGCAGTTCGGCGGAGGAAGCGAGCCGCATGAAGAGCGAGTTCCTGGCGAATATGTCACATGAATTGCGCACGCCACTCAATGGCATTCTCGGCTTTTCCGAGCTTCTCGAAATGGAGCTTGAAGACCCGGTGCAACGAGAATACGCACAGACCATCCGCGCCAGTGGCGAGCACTTGCTCAAACTGGTCAGCGACGTACTTGATCTCGCCAAGGTCGAAGCCGGTCGAATGGATTTCAATCTGGCGCCGGTCGATCTGCCCGATCTGCTGCGCGAGGTCGTTGCCATGCAGCGCGGTTTCGCTCAGAAAAAATCACTCTCAATCGAGCTCATTGAGACCGGCCTGCCCTCCGTGGTTTTCGCCGATGGTGCGCGGCTGCTCCAGATACTGCTCAATCTGACCAACAATGCACTGAAATTCACCGACCAGGGCGGCGTCACGGTGCGGGCGGTCAACGAAGAGAATGGCGAGCGTGTGCGCATCGAAGTTGAGGATACCGGTATCGGCATCAGCACTGCCGAGCAGGCATTCATCTTTGAAAAATTCCGCCAGAGCGAAAGCTTCATGACCCGCAGCCACGAAGGTACGGGCCTCGGCCTGACGCTGGCCAAAGAACTGGTCGAACACATGGGCGGCAAAATCGGCATGATGTCGACACCGGGTGCCGGCTCAACTTTTTACGTAGCGCTACCGGCTACGGACGGGAAGTCATAAATGACAACAACAATTCAAACCAGCGCAAGCAGACGAGCGCTGGTGGTCGATGACATATTGGTGAATCGCTGCCTGGCCATTGCCATTCTGAAAAAAATGGGCTGGCAGGTCGCCGATGTAGATGGCGGGAATGAAGCACTCCGCTGGCTGACCAACAATCCCGCAGTCGATCTTATCTTGCTCGACATCAAGATGCCTGATCTTTGCGGCGAAGATGTTTGCCGGGAATTGCGTGCCAATCCTGTCTTTGCCGCCGTGCCGATCGTGGCCTACACGGCACACGCCATGCAGGTCGATATTGCTCGATTTCTTGCCAATGGCTTCAGTGCGGTGGCGATCAAACCGGTTTCGATACAAGGGCTGAAGGACGTCGTTAGCGGATTGTTTCCAGACTGAGCCGAGTGCTTCCGGCTGCGCCCTTTCCAGTTTGACAATCTGTGCTTGATGTCGTCGCGGCGCTGGCACCTGGACAAAGCGCCCGGCCGAACATCCTGGCGGTGGTTCTAAGCGGCAACCTGAGAAATGAAACCATCCGCGCGCAAATCATGGATCGTCTGGCGATTCATGATGTGGCGGGATTGGTGCGCTACGCCATTCGCCAAGGCATCGTCCCGCTGTAGGGCTGCCTCTGGCTTGATCCGGGGAGGATTTTCAAAGCAGCGTTCGCGGCTTTTCGCCCATGATTTTCAAGTTCCGCCGGAACACTGGCTTTGACAATACTAAAGTTTGTTTTTAGTATTGTCAGTATGTACAAGCAACGCGACCTCGCACCCACCCTACGGAACGCACTCGCCGGCTTCCCGGCCGTTCTCGTCACCGGGCCACGTCAGTCGGGCAAAACCACCTTTCTGCGTCACGAGGCCGGCGCAGATGTCGAGTACGTGAGTTTTGATGACCCTATCGAGCGCGACTTTGCGCTACTCGACCCGGCCGGATTTCTTGCGCGATTCAACGATCGCCGTCTGATTCTGGATGAGATCCAGTACGTCCCATCTCTGTTGCCGCACCTGAAGATGCGCATTGATGCCAAACCTGCGCGCTGTGGCCAATGGCTGCTCACCGGATCGCAACAGTTTGGCTTGATGCGCGACGTCAGTGAATCCCTGGCCGGTCGGGTGGCCATTCTTGAACTCCCCCCCTTCTGTCACGGCGAATATCCTCGCAACAAACTCGAAGAATCGCTATGGACAGGCGGCTACCCGATTCCAGCGATTCACCCAGACCGGCGCGATCTTTGGCTACGCAGCTATATTTCCACCTACATTGAGCGCGACGTCAGGCAGATACGGAATATTCCCGATTTACGCACATTCAGCCAGTTTTTGACGCTGGCTGCGGCGCGACATTCGCAGGAATTCCATGCCGCTGATCTGGCGCGTGAGTTGGGCATCAGCCAACCTACCATCAAGTCATGGGGTGGTATTCTGGAAGCATCGTATATCGCCCACTTCCTGCCACCGTGGTATCGCAACTACGGCAAGCGTGTCGTCAAAACGCCGAAGTTTTATTTTTATGACTCTGCGCTGGTCAGTCTGCTGACCCGGCAACCCGATGCCGACGCAGCGCTTTCCGGCCCACTAGGCGGACCTCTGTTTGAGGGCTGGATTGTCACCGAGACGGTCAAGGCATTCATGGCGCTTGGTCGCAAGCCCGACATGTACTTCTGGCGCTCCCATGACGGACTGGAAGTCGATTTGCTGATCGCCATCGGCGGCAAATTGCAGGCCGTAGAGATCAAACTGACCGCCACGCCCAATTCAGGGCATATTGAGCCGCTGACCCGTTTTCTGAAGGTCGCGGGCAGCGAGGCTCATGACACAGGATTGATTGTTTGCCGCACCGAGGCGGTACGCGATCTACAAGGAGGGCATCGCGCGCTGCCCTGGAAACTGTTTCCGGCCTGGATCCAGGGGAAATTGGCAGAGCCTTCGAAGTAGGTTTCCGAATACCAAGGTCGTTTTTGGGAAAGACCGCCCCCAACGCGCTGGCGCAAGATTCTCAGCCCGCGCCAGTCGCCTGCATCTGCTCAAACTGTTGATCCCGTTAAAGTCGGTGCTGGCGTTACCGGGCTGCACTGCCGTCAGCAACTATATTCCCCCATATCAGGGTTTCCCCGATTTCCTTGTCCGTCGATTGTCTGCACCATGCAGACTTCCTTGCGGCAGGCTCCTGCCTGCCGCCACAAGACGAGAACACCAATGCTTACGCCGACGGTCTGTTCTGATTCAACAAGCCCTGATTCCCTGCATCAGGTGTTGCGGGCGCGCACGCAGGCCGCGCATGAACACCTCAAAAACCACCCGTTGCTGGATGGGCTGACGCAGGCGGATTACTCCCTCAGGAGCTACTGGCTCGTCCTGTCGGCCTATTACCACTTTTACCGCGCCATGGAATTGCTGGTCGAGAGCGCGTCGGTCCGGCTCAAGAGCCGATTTGACTACACGTCACGGCACAAGCATGGCTGGCTGCGGCAGGACCTGGTGGATAGCTTTCACATCGATCCGGAAGATGCCTTCTGGCGGCCTAAGCGCAAATTTTTGCCGATCAGGATCGAGGATCTGGCCGATCTGGCCGGTGCGCTCTATGCCATCGAAGGCGCAACCCATTGCGGGCGGCTTATTTCGCGTCATATTCAGGCCGGGCGACTGGGCGTCACCGCTGAATACGGCGGGCGTTTTTTCCACGGCTACGGCGAGCAGACTCCCGCCCGCTGGAACGAATTCCTGACGTTTGCCGGGCAGGCCTGCCCCAATACCGAACGACGCGAAAAGGCAGCACACGCCGCGCTCGCCGTCTTTGCCGAAATTGAAGCCTCGCTTGACGATTATGCCGCCCGCGCCGGCAGAAACCCGAGGCCCAGAACATGAAGACAGTTGCCGCGCTTGCCACAAGGAGCACAGACCCATCATGAAAAACGCCATGTCGATCGATCTTGCCTTGAGCAATCCCTTCCAGCGGTGGTCGCTCAAATCAAGGTTGACCCTGCTCGCGCTGGCGATTGTCGTGATCAGCATCTGGTCGCTGACCTACTATGCCGCGCGGATTCTGCGCGAGGAAATGCAACAGCAGTTGGGCGCGCAACAGTTCGCCACAGTGTCTCTCGTTGCGGCAGGCGTCAATGAACAGATGGAAGCCCGCCTGGGCGCGCTGAAGACGATTGCCATGGAGGTTACCCCGGATATTCTCGCCAATCCTGTTGCCATGCAGGCGCTGATGGTGCAGCGCCAGATTCTACAAAATCTGTTTAATGGCGGCACCTTCGTTACCCGCGCTGACGGCACAGCGATTGCCTCTTTACCGCTTTCGGCAGAGCGCCCCGGTGTCAATTACATGGACAGGGATTTTATTGCCGCGACGCTTAAAGAAGGAAGGCCGATGATTGGCCAACCTGTGATGGGCAAGAAACTGCTGGCGCCTATTTTCGTCATGTCAGTACCGCTAAGGAACGCTCAAGGCAAGATCATCGGCGCCCTGGCAGGCGTCACCAATCTGGGTACGCCCAATTTTCTCGACAAAATTTCGCAACACCGTTACGGCATAACGGGCGGCTATTTGCTGATTGCCCCGCAGCACAATATGTTTGTCACCGCCACCGACAAGAGCCGCATCATGCAGCCGCTGCCTGCCGCAGGCATCAATTCGATGCACGACAGGTACATGCAGGGCTATGAAGGCTATGGCATTGCCACCAGTTCCCGTGGCGTGGAGGAAGTCTCAGCGGCCAGCCGCATCCCGATAGCAGGCTGGTTTCTCGCAGCCGTATTGCCCTCCGACGAAGCCTTTGCGCCGATTCGTGCCATGCAACAGCGGCTGCTGTCGGCGATGATCTTCCTGACCCTGTTGGCTGGTGCCCTGGTCTGGTGGATAGGCTCGTGGATGCTGAGACGGCAACTTTCCCCGATGCTTGCTGCCACCCAAACGCTGGACGCCCTGGCGCGAACAAATCAGCCTCCAGAACTTTTGCCTGTCACCAGCCAGGATGAAATCGGCGAACTGATCGGAGGCTTCAATCGCCTGCTGTCGGCTTTGGGGCAACGCGAAAAATCGCTTCGAGAGCAGGAGGAAATCTACCGGGCCGTTGCCGATAACGGCCAGGCACTGATCTGGATGGCCGGGCTCGACAAGGGCTGTTATTACTTCAACCAGCCCTGGCTGGCGTTTACCGGAAGAACGCTGGAACAGGAGTTTGGCAACGGCTGGGCTGAGGGGGTGCATCCGAACGATTTTCAGCGCTGCCTTGACATCTATGTGGCGGCCTTCGACAAGCACGAGGCGTTCAGCATGACCTATCGCCTGCGCCGCCATGACGGCGAATATCGCTGGCTGCTTGATGAGGGTGCGCCGCGCTACGACGGCAATGGCCTGTTTGTTGGCTTCGTCGGGCATTGTCTGGACGTGACGGAGCACAAACTTGCTCAGGACACCCTGCGCGAGAGCGAGGCGCTGTTCAGGGCAGTATCCGAATCAGCCCACGACGCCATCATCACCGCAGACAGTTCAGGGAATATCATCAAATGGAATCCGAGCGCCGGGCAGCTGTTCGGTTA
>JBIJCY010000141.1:0-7066 GCA_044344385.1 Rhodocyclaceae bacterium
GTGGTGTGGCCGCGCAAATTGAAGCCGTGGATGACAGCCTCTGGCTGCGTATTGATAGTTTCGGGCTGTTGCAAAGTCTGGGTTTTCTGGCGGAGCGCCTGCATGACGAATATGAGGTCCGCGAGGTTCGCCTGTCCCTGACACGTGGCGGTCGGCTGGCGCAGCTTGACCTGGCCTGGCTGGGCACCTCGATGAACAACGAAACTGCAATGAACTGGCAAATGGCGTCGATGAATCCCATCGGCGAAGCGTCACAGCTTAGCGTGCGCGACGTGGTCGATCGCTGCAATGGCGAGATATGGTTCCAGCGCGAGCGAGCCTCGCATCGTGCCTGTTTCCGCATCATGCTGCCCGCCGCCGACGCGCCGACAGAGCCTGTCCGCAGCAGTACGCCGGCGCGTCAGGGTAGCCGCCCCGAGTACTATGATTTTGATCTTTTTAACTGGTCAGCGGCCAGCCGGGAACTTGACGATCAAATCCTGACGGCACTTTCGTATACCGTGTTCGATACCGAAACGACCGGACTGGAGCCTTCGGCGGGTGACGAAATCATCCAGATCGGTGCGGCGCGCATCGTCAATCGCCGCCTGCTCAGCCACGAGTGTATTGATCAGCTGGTTGATCCGCGCCGCACGCTATCGAAAGAGTCGATCGCCATCCACGGCATCACACCGGACCTGCTGGTCGGCCAGCCAACGATCGACACCGTACTGCCGTCCTTTCACGCCTTTTGCGCCGATACCGTTCTCGTTGCGCACAATGCCGCTTTCGACATGCGCTTTTTGCAACTCAAGGAAGATCGACTCGGCGTGCGTTTCGACCAGCCGGTGCTCGATACCTTTTTGCTCTCGGCGGTGCTTCACCCCAACCAGGAATCGCACCGTCTCGAAGCCATTGCCGAACGTCTTGGCGTTTCGGTACTGGGTCGTCATACAGCGCTTGGCGATGCCATGGTCACCGGCGAGATATTCCTGAAGATGTTGCCGTTGCTCGCCGGCATGGGCATCCACACCCTGCGTCAGGCGCGTGAAGCCAGCGAGAAAACTTACCATGCCCGACTCCAGTATTAGCGACGGTCCGGGTGCGCTGCGGCACGATTCGCCGCTTTCGCCGTTTGCCACCTTGCGTCAGCTGGTGCAAGGCGGGTCGGCCACCGTGCCGCCGTCGGCCAGTGTGCGCGAGACCGTGTTGAAGTTTGACGCCGAAAGGATCGATGCCATCGTCGTTGTTGACGAAGCGAGCCGGGTGGCGCTCGGTATCGTCACCCTGCGTGACGTACTGCGCCGGATCACCATCGAGGCGGGTGAGCTTGATGCGCCAATTGCCGGCGTGATGACCGGCGCACCGATCTGTGTTCTGGCCGATGCCACCGCCCACCAGGCGAGCGTGATCATGGTTCGCCGTGGCGTCCGCCATCTGGTGCTCACCGAGGCCGATGGCAGCTACTTCAGCGTCGTCTCGCAGGCCGATCTTTATGCGCTGCCCAGCGCTCGCGCGACGGAACTGGTGGTCGACATTCTTGCAGCCAGGGATATGGAGACTCTGGTCAGTTTGGCGGCCGGTATCCGCAGCTTCGTCACGCAGATGCTGGCTGAGCGCGTGGGCGCTGATGCGCTTTGTCAGCGCATTTCGGCGCTTAATGACCTGCTCACCCTGCAGGTTATTGAATTGACAGTCGGTCGCTTCGAGCTGCCCTATGTGCAGTGGTGCTGGCTGGTTTTTGGCTCGGAGGGGCGGCTCGAACAGACACTGGCAACCGATCAGGACAACGGCTTGGTCTTTGTCGCGCAATCGGAAGAAGAGGCCGTTGCCTTGCGCGCTGCCTTTTTGCCTTTCGCGCGCGCCGTCAATGAAGCGCTTGATGCTTGCGGTTTTCCCTTGTGCAAGGGCAACATCATGGCCAGCAATCCGCAGTGGTGTCTTTCACTTGACGAATGGAAAGCTGCCTTCGGCAACTGGTTAGCCAATGGGGAGCCGCAGGCGCTGCTTAATTCGACGATCTTCTTTGATTTTCGTCCGCTTTACGGCCAGGAATCATTGGCCGGTGAATTGCGGGAATGGTTGCTGGCCCGCTCGGCTTCCTACCCGATTTTCTTGCGGGCGCTGGTTGAGAACACCATGAACTGGGAATCGCCGCTCAACTGGTGGCAGGGCTTTCGCTACGACGGCAACAAGGATCATCCGCACACCATCGACCTCAAGGCGCATGGCACGCGCCCTTTTGTCGATGCCGCGCGAATTTATGCTCTGGCGCATGGCGTAGCGCATACCAATACGGCTGAACGCTTGCGTGCGGCAGCGCCAAAGCTGGGTATTCAAGCGCATGAATTGGCGGCTCTGCTCGACGCCTTCTACCATATCCAGCGTCTGCGCCTTGGAAATCAAGTCGCCGGGAGTGCGGGGGAGGCGCCTAATCGTATCGATCCAGATCGGCTGCATGAACTTGATCGGCTGATTCTAAAAGAGTCCCTGAAACAGGCGCGCAGCCTGCAGCAGCGGCTGGCGAAGGATTATTCGGTGTCGTAGGTAGCTGGCGGCGAGCCCGACATGTTTTAAATTACTTAGCCCTGTGCAACGGAAGTGCTGTGGCCTCTGATGAAAGTGCCTATGGCACCCAGGCCCCACGTATGCACAGAGAAAGCCATAAAGATGGCTTTCCGGATCGTGATTGTTCGCAGACAATTAAAGAACCATCAACCTCCAAAGCGAAGTCATTTCCGCTGCGCGTGCGACGTGCAGTGGATCGGTGTCATCCGAGACGCGCGGATGCGTCGGCTGAATGTCGAGTCGGCCAACCACTTTTAACCCTGCGCTTTCGATGTCCGCGAGTAGTTCATCGCGTGAGCGTAGGCCAAGATGCTCGGCCAGATCCGAGAGCACCAGCCAACCCTCTCCACCGGGTGTCAGGTGGGCGGCAAGACCGTTGAGAAATCCGCGCAGCATGCGGCTCTCGGGATCAAACACCGCGAACTCGATGGGCGAGCTGGGCCGTGCCGGAACCCACGGCGGGTTGCAGACGACCAGTGGCGCCCGGCCTTCGGGAAAGAGATCGGCTTGCACCACGTCGACCTGCGCACTCAGACCGAGTCGCAGGAGATTTTCACGGGCACAGGTTAGCGCGCGCGGGTCCTGATCGGTCGCAACGACCCGCCGAACACCCCGGCGCGCCAGCAGCGCAGCAAGCACACCGGTTCCCGTGCCAATATCGAAGGCCAGTTCCTGCGAAGGCAAAGGCGCATCGGCCACCAGCCCGACATACTCGCCGCGTACCGGCGCAAACACGCCGTAGTGCGGATGAACACGATCGCCGAGCGCCGGCACATCGACACCTTTCTTGCGCCACTCGTGCGCGCCAATCAAGCCCAGTAACTCGCGCAACGAGGCGACGAAGGGCTCACTGCCGGGACCATAGGCTTCAATGCAGGCTTGCCGCACATCGGGAGCGCGACGCAAAGGAAGGCCGTAGTCTGCATCGAATGACAAAAGCAGCATCCCCAGCGTACGCGCACGCTGCGACTGTGCCAGACGATGCCGGTTGAAGGCCTCAACCTTTGATACCGGGGTTGAAGCCGGCGTCAAAACAGGCGACGCAGCCGCCCTGCGTGGCTTGCGGTCGACGCGTCTTGCCATTGCCTGCAGCAACTGGCGGGCGTTCTGGAAATCGCCGCGCCAGAGCAGTGCTGTACCCTCGCAAGCCAGACGATAGGCGGCATCGGCCGTGGTCAGATCATCGGCAACCACCACCCGTTTCGGCGGCGCAACGCCCGCCTCAGAGCGCCAACGGGCGGAGTGATCAATGCACGCTTCGCTCCAGCGAATGATTGGGGGGAAACCTGCATCTGTATTCATGACGGGGCACATTCAAGACGATAGCATTTAAGCAAGACGGGCAAAAAGCCCACTATAATCTCACGATCGATTTAAAAAAAGGAACTTGTCATGTCGCTCGTAGAATGTCGCGCTTGCGGCCATCAGGTCGACACTTCGGCACTCGCCTGCCCCGGCTGCGGCGCAACCGACCCCGGAAAATCAATCAGCCGCCAGCAGCGTAACGGGCGCGTGCTCATCATCCAGTGGATCGTCGGTATGAGCTTGCTGGGCATGGGGGGCTGGTACGTCGGCAATGTCGTCATTCCGATGGTCAAGCAACAGCTGGTGAAGCCCGCGCCCTGAGCAACACATCCGCTTTCAGACGGCGGTAAAAAGCCCGGCGGCACTTCTCGGAAGCTCTGCTTCACCTCACGCTGAGCACCAGGGAAAAAAAGCGACCCAGCCTAGCCACTGACTTTCTGGTTTTTGATTTTGAAGAACGCCATCAATTCCCGCAGTTGCGCGGCCTGTCCACCCATCTCTTCGGCCGTAGCGGCCAACTCTTCGGAAGCAGAAGCATTTTGTTGTGTTGCCTTGTTGAGCTGGCTCATGGCGCCGTTAATCTGGCCAACGCTCTGACTTTGTTCCAGACTGGCGGCGGTGATCTCCTGTACCAGACCGGATGTTTTCATGATGCTGGGCACCACTTCGTCAATCAGCACGCCGGCATGTTCAGCCATCTTGACGCTTGAGCCGGCCAGTTGCCAGATCTCCTTCGCCGCTATCTGGCTGCGCTCGGCCAGTTTCCTGACTTCAGCGGCGACCACTGCAAATCCCTTGCCATGCTCACCTGCACGCGCCGCTTCAAGTGCCGCGTTAAGTGCCAGCAGGTTCGTTTGATAGGCGATGTCATCGATGATGCCGATCTTGCCCGCAATCTGCTTCATTGCCTCGACGGTATCCTTGGCCGCCTGACCACCCTCGGTCGCTTCGCCCGACGATTTACTCGCCATGGCATCGGTAACCTTTGCATTTTCGGTGTTCTGAGTGATTGAAGCAGACATCTGTTCGATGCTGGCGCTGGTCTGCTCTATCGCAGCCGCCTGCTGGGAGGATCTGCGACAGCGACTGGGTGGTCGCCGAAACCTGCGCGGCTGCGTTTGTAAGCGCATTGGACGCCGTCATCGCCTCGCCAATGATGTGGGATATCGTGTCCACCATGCGTTTCGTTGCTGCAAACAGGCTGCTTGTGTCGCCTTTGGCGACGACGAGTTCGGTGGTCAAGTCGCCATCCGAAATCCGGTTGGCGATCTCGATGGCCAAGGCTGGCTCACCACCAATTTGCCTGAGCAAGCGGCGAACAATTACGCCGAGCACCACGAACAGCAGTATCTGCAAGACGACCTGCCCAACCCAGATCCACGCATTCATCTTGCTGATGACGGCCAGATCCTCCTTGACGTCGATCGTTACACTCGCCGCTCCGAGCACGAAACCTTCATCCACCCCGTGGCACTCAAGGCACTTGATGCTGCGAAACTCCTTTTTGGCAATGAATGGCATCACGGTTCTAAGCCACGCATCGGCATTTTTGTCGCGGATTAGCTGGATTTTGTTTTTCCGTTAGCGATAACACGACGGTCCATATCGTCGACGGGTTGCTCCTGAGGTAGCCCCCGCGGAAACTCATCATCCAGCTGTTTCGCGCGAACGATGCGCAGTTCCTTGACCTTGTCCGAGATGCCGATCTTTTGGATAAACAGTGCGCGACTCTTCTGGTTGCTGATAACTTCTTTATCACCCTCCTTGACCGCCATCAGGGTATTCAGGCCGTTGATCGCGCCATCGCCCATCGTTCTTGCGCGATCTTCGGCAGCGCTTAATATCTGCCGCTCAAAGCGTATCGTGACCCACTGCTGAGCGGAGGCAAGAATGACAATCAGAAATCCCTGAATCAATATCTGCAGCTTCAACTGCAACCCGATCCGGCCTCACCAGACAGTAATGCTTGCCATTTTCATACTCCGACACAGACCATCAAAAGATCATCGACTCGAGCGCACCAAGCTGAGTATCCATGACGTTAGCGTTGCCGGTCAATGTTGATTCAATTCCATCCCCCATCACCGGAGGAAGCCGCTACTCTTTCGAGACAATATTGACCACCGAACGCATTCTGCACGAAGAATTGCCATGACTAAACAACGCCCATCCCGCATCCGCATTGTCCGCGTCGGCGACACCAAGGTACTGACGCACGGACGCCGCGAGAACAAGCTGCTCGACCCCTACCATCTCGTTCTCACCTTGTCGTGGCCCCGGTTTTTTGGCGCGCTGGTGCTTTGCTTCGTTCTAGTGAATCTGTTCTTCGGCACGCTTTACTGGCTGTTGCCCGGCAGTGTCGCTAACGCCCGCGCCGGCGAATTCTTCGACTATTTTTTCTTCAGCATCGAAACCCTCGCCACGGTTGGCTACGGGAATATGTCGCCCGCCAGCTTTCACGGGCATCTCGTTGCCTCTGCTGAAATTCTGGCTGGAATGGTCGGCATCGCGCTAACGACCGGACTGGTTTTTGCACGCTTCTCCAAGCCCACAGCACGCATCCTGTTCAGCGACCGCGCGGTCATCCGCGACTTCGAGGGCTCGCGTGTGCTGATGTTGCGCATCGCCAACGAACGCTATAACCGCATTGTTGAAGCCACTGCAACGCTGTCTCTGGTCCGCACTGAAATCAACGCACAGGGCGAGAGCTTCGTTCGCATCCACGACTTGCGCCTGATTCGCGAACGTACGCCGGTATTCGCCCTGACCTGGATACTGATTCATCCGATTGATGAGGGGAGCCCTCTGCATGGCCTTGACGCCGCTCAACTGGCGGCCAGTCGTTCGCGCATTCTCGTTTCGATTACCGGTCACGACGAAACGATGGCGGCATCGGTGTATGCCGGCAGCGACTACGAGGTCGAAGATCTGATGCTTGATTGCCGTTTTGTCGACATTTTGCACATCACGCCGGAAGGTGAGCGCGTGGTCGACCTGACGTGTTTTCACGATATTGAACAAATGCCGGACAAAACTACTGCCTCCGCGGTCCTTCAGCAGAATCAGGATGCCGGATGAAGCTGACACCTTCGCGATGCTAAGGAACCGACCTTGCAGGCGCCTCGACTTGTGCGTCAGGAAATTGCAGCCCTGACTCTTGCTATCGCGCGCAGCGCAAAAGCAACGCGTGATGCCCAATCTCGATTTTCAGAAC
>JBIJCY010000012.1:0-22833 GCA_044344385.1 Rhodocyclaceae bacterium
GTTTACGGTTTAGCTCGGAGTTCGGCATCGCGCAGGTATTGCCCACAAGAGGCAGCGCATAACGTTTTGTTTCACCATGTAAGTCAATTCGGCCCGTAGGGATTTTCCGAGGGGTCTGAGCAATTTTTTTGGGGGAGGGTGTTCATGTCAGCAGGAACAGGTTTGTGGCTCGCGCTGGTTGGAGCAGTGCTTGCGGTGCTCTACGGTGCCGTGATGAGCAAATGGATTCTATCGTTGCCGGCCGGTAACGAGCGCATGCAGGAAATCGCCAAGGCTATTCAGGAAGGCGCATCCGCATATCTCAACAAGCAGTACAAAACTATCGCCATCGTCGGCGTGGTGCTTTTTGTCATCATCTGGGCCGTTCTCGGCAAGCTGATGGCCATCGGTTTCCTGATCGGCGCAGTGCTCTCGGGCGCGACTGGTTTTATCGGTATGAACGTTTCGGTGCGCGCCAACGTGCGTACAGCAGAAGCGGCGCGCAGCGGTATCAGCGCAGCGCTGGATGTCGCCTTCAAGGGTGGCGCCATCACCGGTATGCTGGTTGTAGGTCTGGGTCTGCTCGGTGTCGCTGGTTATTACGCTTTCCTCAAGGGTTTGGGGATGGATTTCCAGCACACCGTTGAGCCGCTCGTTGGCTTGGCTTTCGGTGGTTCGCTGATCTCGATCTTTGCACGACTCGGCGGCGGTATCTTCACCAAGGGCGCTGACGTCGGCGCCGACCTGGTGGGTAAAGTCGAAGCCGGTATTCCGGAAGATGACCCACGCAACCCGGCCGTGATCGCGGATAACGTCGGTGACAACGTCGGTGACTGCGCCGGTATGGCGGCTGATCTTTTCGAAACCTACGCCGTGACGGTGGTGGCAACGATGGTGCTCAGCGCGCTGATGCTCAAGGGCGTCGCCGGTGCAACTGATGCAGCAATCGTTTATCCGCTGGCACTCGGCGGTGTATCGATCGTTGCTTCGATCATCGGTTGCTTCTTCGTCAAGGCCAATGACGGCGGCAAGATCATGAACGCCCTCTACCGCGGTCTCGCGGTCGCAGGCGTTCTGGCGCTGGCAGCCTTCTACCCGGTCACCACGATGATGCTCGGCGATGGTTTCATGCAGGCTGACGGCAAGCTGATCAGCTCGATGAGCATCTTCGGTGCCGCTTCGGTTGGCCTGATCCTGACCGCAGCGCTGGTGTGGATCACCGAGTACTACACCGGTACCGACTTCGCGCCGGTGAAGCACGTTGCTGCTTCCTGCCAGACGGGTCATGCAACCAACATCATCGCCGGTATCGGCGTTTCGATGAAGGCTTGCGCGCTGCCGGTGCTGTCGGTTTGTGCGGCGATCTACGTTGCCTTTGCGATGGCCGGTTTGTACGGTATTGCGATTGCCGCAACGTCGATGCTGTCGATGACCGGTATCATCGTTGCGCTGGACGCTTACGGCCCGATCACCGACAACGCCGGCGGTATTGCCGAAATGTCGGGTCTGCCGAAAGAAGTTCGCGACGTCACCGATCCGCTGGATGCTGTGGGTAACACCACCAAGGCCGTGACCAAGGGTTACGCTATCGGTTCCGCCGGTCTGGCTGCGCTGGTGCTCTTTGCCGACTACACGCACGCGCTGGGTCTGGATAAGTCTACGGGCTTGCCTTTCACCTTCGATCTGTCCGACCACATGGTCATCATTGGCCTCTTCATCGGTGGTCTGATTCCTTACCTGTTCGGTGCCATGGCGATGGAAGCCGTGGGTCGTGCTGCCGGTTCGGTGGTCGTTGAAGTGCGTCGTCAGTTCAAGGAAATCCCGGGCATCATGGAAGGTACGGCCAAGCCGGATTACTCGCGCGCGGTCGGCATGCTGACCACGGCAGCAATCAAGGAAATGATCGTTCCGTCGCTGTTGCCGGTGCTTGTTCCGGTAGTGATTGGCATCACCCTCGGGCCGAAGGCGCTCGGTGGTCTGCTGATGGGTACCATCGTTACCGGTCTGTTTGTCGCCATCTCGATGACGACCGGCGGCGGTGCATGGGATAACGCCAAGAAATACATCGAAGACGGCCATTTCGGTGGCAAGGGTTCTGAAGCTCACAAGGCAGCCATCACCGGCGATACCGTCGGCGATCCTTACAAGGATACGGCTGGCCCGGCGGTTAACCCGCTGATCAAGATCATCAACATCGTCGCACTGATGATCGTTCCGCTGATGGTTTGATGTCGTATTAGCAGTTGTTTAAATGAAACGGGGCAGCCTTTTGGCTGCCCCGTTTCATTGGTGCTGCCGGATTACAGTTTGACTGCCGGGTTCAGGGTGTAAATGCCGGTCAGGCTGGCCTCGCCAAGGATGTGGCCCTGCATGGCATCGCGCACCTGCTGGCCGGTGAGTTTGCCGTCGACCGGGAGTTTCGCTACATCAAGGGCGAAGACCGTGAATACGTAGCGATGGCGGATTTCGTCATTCCATGGCGGGCAGGGGCCGTCGTAGCCGTAGTAGTCACCGCGCATGTCGTTATCGCCATTAAACCAGCCGGTGTAGTCGTTGATCCCCTGACGTGCGTCGTGTGGCGCTGCCGGGCCGGGTTTTCCACGTGGTGTCACGTCGTTCGAGAATTCGCCCTCCTTGATCTCGCGCTGACTGGACGGCAGATCAACCAGCACCCAGTGGAAAAAATCGACGCGCGGCAGGGTTGCCGGCACGCTGCGTCCTTCCTGGTTGACGTCGTCGCCCTTGCTCGGTACGTCCG
Organism: Rhodocyclaceae bacterium; assembly: GCA_044344385.1. Taxonomy (GTDB): domain Bacteria; phylum Pseudomonadota; class Gammaproteobacteria; order Burkholderiales; family Rhodocyclaceae; genus CAJBIL01. Next base: position 2,738 of record JBIJCY010000012.1, read on the forward strand.
GGTCGCAGCAGAGGATGGCGAATGACTGAGTGCCTGCCGGTACGTCCTGCCATCCGAGCTGCGGGTTGAGGTTTTTCCCGAGGCAGACGTGGTGTGCCGGGTCCGGCGTGCAGAAAGCAAAGTCGCCCGGGATTTTCTGTCCATCGTTGAAGCTGCTGCTGGTCAGTTTCATCGTTACGCCTCCTTAGTGATTGCTGTTTGATTATTCAGCTGCGCGCCGCTTGAAATCGCGAAAACGGAAACCCAAAAGCCATAGTGTAGCGAAATAGATGACCGCACCAAAACCGACAATGACCGAGAGTCGCAGCAGGCGTTCCAGCGTTTCCCAGTGCAGCCAGTCAGCGCTCTCCCCGACGGCAAACCACAGGGCGATACCCATCACCAGGATGGCAACCGCCAGTTTTGCGTAGAACACCGGCCAACCGGGTTGCGGGGCGTAGATGCCGTGCCGGCGCAGGCCACGATAGAGCAGCGCCGCGTTGAGGCAGGCGGCAAGGCCGATCGACAAGGCCAGCCCGGCATGCTGCAGCCAGCCGATCAGCGACAGGTTCAGTATCTGGGTGACGAAGAGTGAGAGCAGTGCGATCTTGACCGGTGTGCGCACGTTTTGCCGGGCGTAAAAGCCGGGTGCCAGTACCTTGATCAGGATCAGTCCGAGCAGCCCGACGCTGTATGCGACCAGCGCGTCGCGCGTCTTGAACACGTCGACTGCGGAAAAAGCGCCGTGATGGAACAGCGTGGCGATCAGCGGTACGGCAATGATCGCCAGTGCCAGTGCCGCGGGTGCGGCGAGCAGCAGGGTCAGGCGCAGTCCCCAGTCGAGCAGTTCTGAGTATTCATCGTGCCTGGCGTCGGCATGGTACTTGGCCAGCGAGGGTAGCAGGATGGTGCCCAGCGCTGCGCCGAGCATGCCGGCCGGGAACTCCATCAGGCGATCCGCGTAATACAGCCAGGAGACGCTGCCAGTGCCGAGAAACGAGGCGAAGATGGTATTGATCAGCAGGCTGATCTGCGCCACCGAGACGCCAAGCACCGCCGGCGCCATCAGCTTGAGAATGCGGCGTACGCCCTCATCCTTGAAGTTGATCGAGAAGCGCGGCAGCATGCCGATGCGCTTCAGGTGCGGGATCTGGAAAGCCAGTTGCAGCAGGCCGCCAAGAAACACCGCCCAGCCCAGAACCATGACCGGTGGATCGAAATACGGTGCTGCGAAGAGCGCCATGGCAATGAAGGAAAGGTTGAGCAGCACCGGGGTAAAAGCCGGTACGGCGAAGCGGCTCCACGTGTTGAGCACGCCGCCGGCCAGCGCAACGAGCGACATGAACAGGATGTAAGGGAAGGTGATGCGCGTCAGTTCGACGGTGAGGGCAAATTTTTCCGCGTCGGCGGAAAAGCCCGGTGCGGAGATGTAAACCAGCAGCGGCGCTGCCGCCATGCCCAGTAGTGTAACCAGCAGCAGGGCGAGAAAAAGCAGGGTGGCGACGTGATCAACCAGTCGCTTCGTTTCCACCTCGCCGAGTTTGTTCTTGTATTCGCCAAGCACCGGCACGAATGCCTGCGAGAAAGCGCCTTCGGCAAAAAGGCGGCGCAGCAGGTTGGGCAGTTTGAAGGCGACAAAAAAAGCATCTGTCAGCATCCCGGCGCCGAAGGTGCGCGCGATGACGAAGTCGCGCACAAAACCGAGAATGCGCGAGAGCAGGGTCATGCCGCTAACCGTGGCGAGAGCTTTAAGCAGATTCATTCGTTCGTTTTGTGCCATGCATTGCGCGAAAGTCGCCATCTTAGCCGCTTAGTCATGGGAGGAGAACGGCAGCGTCACGACAACATCAATGTACGTGCTGAAAACTCGGCTTGCATTGACTGGTCGAGGTCCGTATAATTGCGCGTTTTCGATTCACCCATTAGCTATTTAGGAACAAACACCCATGGCCAACAGCGCACAAGCCCGCAAGCGTGCCCGCCAATCCGTCAAGCAACGCGCCCATAACGCTAGCCTGCGCTCGACTCTGCGCACGGCTGTAAAGCGTGTTCAAAAGGCGATTGTGGCTGGCGACAAGGCTGCTGCTCAAAGTATTTATCAGGAGTCCGTCTCGGTGCTTGATCGCATCGCCGACAAGAAGATCATCCACAAGAACAAGGCCTCGCGCCATAAGAGCCGCCTGTCGGCCCAGATCAAGGCGCTTGCTGCCTGATTGCTTCTTGCTGGAATTGAAAACGGCGCTCTCGGGCGCCGTTTTTTATTACCTGTTCGTTGTGCGGGATTTTGTTGTGACTCAGCTTTTCTTGTCTTTGCCATCAATCGGGCAAACGCCCTCAATGACCTGCAGGTCGTTGTCTTGTGCGAAGTTGAGGATGAAGCGGTAGGCCATTGGCTCAACTTCGTAGAGCAGTCCTTCGACGAAAACGGCTTTGTCGCCGTTGTAGTCGCCGGGGCCAACATACGGCGAGTATTTCATTTTTTTCTCGGCGCCGAAAGCGGACAAGACGCCGCATAGCCGTTCGGCCCAATCGCTCGGGCGGAATTTCTTTCCTTCGTTGGTCAGGCCGACGATGATGAAGGTGTTATTCGACGAAATACTCATGTCTCGGCGATGTCCCGGCGGCGTGCGCCGTGAATTATTGTCGTTGAACTCCTGTCCATACCGGAGTTCGCTCGAATTCTAACAGAAAGGCAGCATCTTCGCCGGTCAGTGGCCGTTCAGAGCGCTTCTGCACGCAATCATGCGCGTCTTCCCTTACACCGGGCTTGCAAAAAGCATTGCCTGTCTTGCATTTTGAGAATTTACTGCATATAGTCCTTACATCTGGTTGATATAAAGGTATTTTCATGCAGCCTGCTCTGAGTACAAAATACGGTTTTCGCATACGCACGCGAAACGGATCGGTGGTCGACAATCTGTCGATTTTTGGCAAGGACGAGCCGGACGCCGAGCGCAAGCTGCGCCAGATCTATATGGGCTGCGAAATTCTTGAGGCGAAACGTCTGGTCATTCAGGCGCCGCGCAGCGGCCCGGTGACCTACGAGGATATTGTTGATCTGATTGCGGAGCCGGCTGAAGCCAAGCGCGCGTGAGCCTGGCGCGTTGTAGTTTGTGCTACAGGAAGCCTTGGCGCTTCAGTTCCTGGTACAGCGCAGCATAATCCCTTGCGCCGGCGCTTGATGCGTTGTGGCTGAAGACATCGCGGTTTTGCGACGGACTCTCGGCTAGCGCTACATTTTCTGAAATTACAGTTTGGCAAACTTCGCTGGCGTAGCGTTCACGCAGGCGGGTCTGTACGTCTTCACTCATCTTTCGCCGGCGGGCATAGCGCGTCAGTAAATAGCGGCGTTCAACGCGGCGCTTGAGTACGGGTTCGAGGATGGCCAGTGTGCGTGTCATCTGGTCCGCCGCCTGCAACGACAGATAATCGGTCGACACCGGAATCAGCAGGATGTCGCAGGCGAAAATCGCATTCAGCGCAAGGACTCCGACATAAGGGCAGCAGTCGATCAAGGTGTCCTGCTTGGCGTTGCCCGGTATGGCCGCGTCGATTGCGTCGAGGCCGCTGCGCAGTTTGTTGAGAATCGCCGGCCCCTTGCCGAAAATCGAATCAACCTTGATCAGTTGCTGGTGAGAAGGGACCAGTCGGCCGATGCCTTCCCAGGGAACGGCCAACTCATCGAGTCCGCGGGCGTCCTGATAGAAGCCGAAAAGGCTGCGGCCGGAGTCAAGCGGCACGGAACTGTTGATTCCACTCAGATGGCACTGTGGGTCAAGGTCGAGCAGAAGGGGGGTGCCTCCGTCACGGGCAACCGCGGCGGCGAGGTTGAGCGTCGTCGTGGTCTTGCCGACGCCACCTTTTTGATTGAATACTGCAATTCGCATACCGCATTGTAACGTGTTGGAGGACTCTCGCGTACTGCTCGTGCTTATATACAAGACGCGGATTTTCCCTTAAGATTCCACCCCTCGCATGGCGGGTGCGCAAGCCTTTGAGGTGTGCCCGGCAACCGTGCAAGTGCGTGAATATTTCGGCGGCGCAAGCCGCCGTTTCAGTTTCAGAGCCTCCACAAGGGGTAGTTATGTCTCACCTGATGAATACCTATGCCCGCTTGCCTGTCGCCTTCAGTCATGGCGATGGCAGTTGGATTACCGATACCGACGGCAAGCGCTATCTGGATGCACTGTCGGGTATCGCTGTGTCGACCCTCGGGCACAACCACCCGAAGCTGGTCACGGCCATTGCCGCGCAGGCAGGGCGTTTGTTGCACACCTCGAATCTTTACCGGATGCCGCAGCAGGAGTTGCTTGCCGACAAACTGGCGGCACTTGCCGGGATGGACGAAGTATTTTTCTGCAACTCCGGTTGTGAAGCGAATGAGGCGGCAATCAAGCTTGCACGTTTCTTCGGCCACCAGAGCGGCATCGACAGTCCGGCGATTATCGTCATGGAAAAGGCCTTTCACGGCCGCACCATGGCAACGCTTTCGGCAACGGGTAACCGCAAGGCGCAGGCGGGATTCGAACCGCTGGTTTCCGGTTTCGTTCGTGTGCCTTACAACGATCTTGAAGCGATCCGTGCGATCGCAGAGCACAACCACAATGTCGTTGCCGTGATGCTTGAAATTGTTCAGGGCGAGGGCGGTATCAATATCGCCGACGTCGAATTTCAGCGCGGCTTGCGTGCCTTTTGCGATGAGCAGGGTTGGCTGTTGCTGTGCGATGAAGTGCAGTGCGGCATGGGGCGCACCGGCACGTGGTTCGGCTTTCAACATGCCGGCATCATTCCGGATGTGGCAACATTGGCCAAGGGGCTGGGCAGCGGCGTGCCGATTGGTGCCTGCATCACGGCGGGCAAGGCAACCGGGCTGTTCAAACCGGGTAATCATGGCTCGACGTTTGGCGGCAATCAGTTGGCGACAACTGCCGCGCTGACGACGATCGATGTGATCGAAAAAGACGGCCTTATGGCCAATGCCGAGACGGTCGGCCGGGTGATTCGTGACGGTCTGGCGCAGGCCCTGGCGGGTGTGGCGGGCCTTGTCGATATTCGTGGTCAGGGATTGATGATCGGTATCGAACTCGACAGACCCTGCGGCGAACTGGTGACGCGCGGGCTTGAAGCGGGTTTGCTGATCAACGTGACGGCGGATAAGGTCATCCGCTTGTTGCCGCCGCTGACCTTTAATGCGGATGAGGGCCGCGAATTGGTGAGCCGTCTTTCGGCACTGATCCGTAGTTTTCTTGCGGTTTGAAGGAGCGCCTGTGACGCCCGTTAAACATTTTCTGCAATTCAAGGATTTTACGCGCGAGGAATTTGATTACCTGTTCGAGCGTTCGCGCTGGATCAAGGCGCAGTTCAAATCCTACAAGCAATACTGGCCGCTCAATGACCGTACGCTGGTGATGATTTTCGAGAAGGCCAGCACACGCACGCGCCTTTCCTTTGAAGCCGGCATGCAGCAATTGGGCGGTTCGGCGATTTACCTCAATACACGCGACTCGCAACTCGGGCGCGGTGAGCCGGTCGAGGATGCGGCGCAGGTGATTTCGCGGATGAGCGACGTGGTGATGATCCGTACCTTCGAGCAGGAAATCATCGAGCGCTTTGCTGCCAATTCGCGTGTGCCGGTGATCAACGGGCTGACCAACGAATATCATCCATGCCAGATTCTGGCCGATATCTTTACCTTCATCGAACAGCGTGGACCGATTCAGGGCCGCACGGTGGCGTGGATCGGCGACTCGAACAATGTCTGTAACACCTGGTTGCAGGCCGCCGAGGTGCTCGATTTCAACGTGCATGTGTCGACACCGCCGGGTTATGAAGTCGAAGCCGAGCGTGCCGGTCTCTACGGCAACGATCACTTTGAACAGTTCGATGACCCGATGGAGGCCGCCCGCTTTGCCGATCTGGTGACGACCGACGTGTGGACGTCGATGGGTTTTGAGGCCGAAAATGAAGAGCGCATGCGTGACTTCGCCGATTGGCAGGTCGACGCCGAGATGATGCGCGCCGCTCGCCCGGATGCCGTGTTCATGCATTGCCTGCCGGCACATCGAGGCGAGGAAGTTTCGGCCGAGGTGATCGACGGCGCGCAGAGCGTTGTCTGGGAAGAGGCGGAGAATCGCCTGCACGTACAAAAAGCGCTGATGGAGTATTTGCTCCTCGGTCGCGTCAATGTTTAATTTTTGCCGGGAACTACGATGAGCGACATCAAGAAAGCAGTGCTGGCCTATTCGGGCGGTCTCGACACCTCCGTCATCCTGAAGTGGCTACAGGACACCTATCAGTGCGAAGTCGTCACCTTTACCGCCGACCTCGGCCAGGGTGAAGAACTGGAGCCGGCGCGTTCCAAGGCATTGAAGTTCGGTATCAAGCCGGAAAATATCTTCATCGACGATTTGCGCGAAGAGTTCGTTCGCGATTTCGTTTTTCCGATGTTCCGCGCCAATACCGTCTATGAAGGCGAATACCTGCTCGGTACCTCGATCGCGCGTCCGCTGATCGCCAAGCGTCTGATCGACATCACCAATCTGACCAACGCCGATGCCATCTCGCACGGCGCCACCGGCAAGGGTAATGATCAGGTGCGTTTCGAACTCGGGGCCTATGCGCTCAAACCCGGCATCAAGGTCATCGCCCCGTGGCGTGAGTGGGATCTGTTGTCGCGCGAGAAGCTGCTGGGCTATGCCGAGCAGCATGGTATTCCGGTCGAGATGAAGCACAAGGCGGGCGGCTCGCCCTACTCGATGGACGCCAACCTGCTGCATATCAGCTACGAAGGCCGCCACCTCGAAGATCCGGCGGCCGAGGCCGAAGAGTCGATGTGGCGCTGGACCGTGTCGCCCGAAGCAGCCCCAGATGCGGCCGAATACCTTGATCTGGAATTTGAGAAGGGTGATCTGGTATCGATCAACGGTAAGCGCATGCCGGCGCATGAGCTGCTCGCACTGCTCAATCAGCTTGGTGGAAAACACGGTATCGGTCGTCTCGATCTTGTCGAAAATCGTTATGTCGGCATGAAGTCGCGCGGTTGTTACGAAACGCCTGGCGGCACCATTCTGCTGCGTGCGCACCGCGCCATCGAGTCGATCACACTCGACCGCGAAGTCGCCCACCTCAAGGACGATCTGATGCCGCGCTATGCCAGCCTGATCTACAACGGTTACTGGTGGAGCCCCGAGCGTCGTACGCTGCAGACGCTGATCGACCAGACGCAACAGTCGGTCAATGGCTGGGTCCGTCTCAAACTCTATAAGGGCAATGTGATCATCTGTGGCCGTGATTCGAAGACCGACTCGCTGTTCGATTCGACTATCGCTACCTTTGAGGATGATGCCGGTGCTTACGACCAGAAGGATGCGGGCGGCTTCATCAAGCTCAATGCGCTGCGCATGCGCATCGCCGCCAATCTGGCAACCCGTAAGGGCTAAGGAAAACCTTTATCGATGTTTGGATTGACGGAAGAGCAGGTTTCTGATTTTGGCATGACCTTCGGGGTCGGTGCCTTCATGCTCTTCATGCTGTTCATCATCGGTGAGATTGCGTGGAAGTCCAAGGCAGGCAGGACCGGCACCATTGTGCTTTTCTTTGTGCTGGCGTTCGGGATGTTTGGCTTTGTCGCCAAGGCCGTAATTCAGAAAATTTGGGGAATGTGAAAATGTTGCAATTCGATAATGTCAGCGTCGTCAAGCAGGCCAACGTCTACTTCGACGGCAAGTGTGTCAGCCATACCGTTCAGTTTGCCGACGGCACGAAAAAAAGCGTGGGCGTTATTTTGCCAACTTCGCTGCCGGCAACGCTGGTTTTCAATACCGGCGTGCCGGAAGTCATGGAAGGCGTTGCTGGCTCGTGCCGTGTCCGCTTGAAAGGCGAGAGTGAATGGACGACCTACGGCGCTGGCCAGTCGTTCAATGTTCCGGGCAGCTCGTCGTTCGAGATTGAAGTCGCGGCCGGTGACGCCTACCACTACGTTTGTCATTTCGGTTAAGCGGAGGCTCTGATGCCATCTTTCGATTTTTCTTCAGAAGTGGACATGGCGGCGCTGAACAATGCCATTGATTCGGCCGGTAAAAAAATCATCGGGCGCCACGATTTCAAGGGCACCAGCGCCAAGGTTGAATTGAGCGAAAAAGAAAAAAGCATCACGATTTTCGGTGACTCTGATTTTCAGCTCGGTCAGATCAAGGACATTCTTTTTCCCGAGATGGAAAAAAAGGAGCCGGATTGCACCAAGCGTCTCGATTCCCAAGCCATTCAGAAGGTGTCGGGTGACAAGGTCAAGCAGGAGTTGAAGATCAAAATCGGCATCGAGAGCGAACTGGCCAAGAAAATCGTTAAATTGCTCAAGGATTCGAAACTCAAGGTGCAGGCCGCTATTCAGGGCGATGCTGTGCGGGTGAGTGGTGCCAAGCGTGATGTGCTGCAGGAAGCCATTGCGCTGGTGAAAAAGTCGATTACAGACTTCCCGATCAAGACCGGGAATTTCCGCGACTGATTTTCTGCCTCCTTCAGGAAAGGTGCTTGCAAGCGCTTTTTCGCGGCAGCCGTCGGGTCGTGCGCTGCGCTGGGTTATTTGCGAGCAACCTGAATTGGACATCCCCGCATTTCGGAAAATATGCCAGCAACCATAGAGTCTCCTGTTTCAGGCTTTACCCTTGAAGACGTGCAGCGCTGGTTTGACGTGCCTGCGATTGATGAGGCGCAGCGGCTTGTGCCGCTCGTGCGCGATCTGGAAATCGACGCAGATCGAATCAAGGCAACCATTTCCGACTCGGAGCGCAAACCGGAGGTTGCGATCTTTCGCTTTGCCTCGCCGGTTCGTGGGCAGCGGGCCTTGTACAACACCTGTACTTGCCGTCAGGGCGGGCATTGTGCGCACGTTGTCGCCATGCTGTTGAAAGTGCTCGAGGAGCGTGGTCAGAAGGATCGCATCCGCCCCGGCGTGCTTTCCTGGGTGGAAGAACTGCGTCGTGTTGCGGCGGCAGTGACCAAGAAAAAAACAAAACCAACCGTGCACCGGCATCAGCTTTTTTACATGCTGGACTGGACGCCGGATGCGCGGGGCTTTGGTGTCACCCTCCATAAAGGCCGCGATCCGGACAGTGCCGAGGAGTGGTGGAGTGTTGATCGTGCGCTGATCAAACCGCCGCAGTTCGTGACAGAAGAAGATCTCGGCATCTTGCGGCTGTTGTGGGCGGAACGAACCTATGATGCTGGCCTGCGCGCCTTTGGCCTGGGCCCGAAACATGGTAACGAGGTGCTGCTGCGCATGGTGCAGAGTGGGCGCTTGTGCCCGCTGAACGATCCGGCGCCGCTACACCTTGCCGAGGCGCGTCCGGCCAGCGTCGTCTGGCAGGTTGATGTCAACGGCAGGCAGGTGCCATTCCTGCGCCCCACGCCAGCGGTTGATCTGGTGATTCCCTTGTTGTCGCCTTGGTTCGTTGATCTTGACGAGGGCTTGATCGGCCCGCTTGAAGTGGTCGGTAACCCGGCGGTGATTGCCCGTTTGTTCTCGCTGCCACCGCTCTCGGCGAAGGAAGCGTCGTTGGTCGCCGAAGCTTTGACCGAACTGGCGCCTGAACTGCCGACGCCGGCTGAAGATGCCAGCGCCCGTCTACGTATCGTCGACGCCGCGCCGGTACCGGTGCTCTATCTGAAGACTTTGATCACGCATGGCAACCGCAACTGGCGGGATTACAGTGCCAACTATGCGGGTGGCCCGTTCGACCTGGCCTTGCCGGTTTTCCGCTACGCCGATGCCGAGATCCGGCCGGATGACGCGCGCGAGTTTTCGCTGTTGCCGGGGGGGGAAACGGTCCGTGTCCTGCGTGACAGCGCGCGCGAAAAGACGCTGATGGACCTGCTGACTCACTGCGCCTTGCAAAAAATTCCTGCCTACGCGCTGCATACTTTTGGCCCGCCACCGGAGGGCGCTTACGGACTGGCTTGCGAGGACGACTGGCCGGGCTTCATGCGCGACTCCTTGCCGCTGTTGCGTGACGCCGGCTGGCAGGTCGAGTTTGCCGGTGAATTCAGCCACCATGTCCTTGAAGTCGAGGCATGGGAAGCCGATCTGGTAGAGTCGGAAAACGGCTGGTTTGATCTCGATATGGGCATTATCGTTGAAGGCGCCCGTCTACCCCTGGCGCCGCTCCTTGCCGGCCTGTTCCGGCGCGATGCCCGCTGGCTTGATGCGGCGGTGCTGGATCGCATTGCCGATACAGAAATGATCGAGCTCAGGACGCCCGCCAACCAGCGCATTCGCGTACCAGCCGGGCGCCTCAAGCCGCTGGCAGCAACATTGATCGACCTGTTCGACGGTTTCGTCGGTGGCGATACCTTGCGCCTGTCACGTTTCGATGCGCCGCGTCTGGCCGATTTGACCGACACCAGCCGCTGGCAATTCAAGGGGCAGAGCGACGTGCTTGCCCTCGCTGATCAATTGAAAGCAGCACAGGGCATCAGTCACATTGATCCGCCGCTCGGGCTGGGGCTGGAGTTGCGCCCCTACCAGAAGGAAGGCCTGGCGTGGTTGCAGTTCCTGCGCGAACAGAAACTCTCCGGCATTCTTGCCGACGATATGGGTCTGGGCAAAACGGCGCAAACGCTGGCTCACCTGCTTCTCGAAAAGGAAGCCGGGCGGCTTGACCGGCCTGCGCTGATCGTTCTGCCGACGTCGCTGATTTTCAACTGGAAGAACGAGACGGCGCGCTTTGCGCCCGGCCTCACTGTGCTGTCCTTGCATGGCCCGGAGCGCAAGAGCCGCTTTGCCGAAATCATGCACCATGATGTGGTGTTGACCACCTATCCGCTGCTCTGGCGCGATGCGGAGGAACTGACCAAGCACAGCTACCACCTGTTGATTCTCGACGAGGCGCAAACCGTCAAGAATGCGCGCAGCCAAGGGGCCGAAGCGGTGCGCAAGATTGATGCGCGGCACCGTTTGTGCCTGACCGGTACGCCGCTCGAAAATCATCTGGGTGAGTTGTGGAGTCAGTTCGATTTCTTGCTGCCCGGTTTCCTCGGTGACAGCAACACCTTCACAAAATACTGGCGGACGCCGATCGAGAAGCAGGGCGATTCCTTGCGCCGCAATCTGCTCGCGCGACGCATCCGGCCCTTTATCCTGCGCCGAAAGAAAGAGGAAGTGGCGCGCGAATTGCCGCCCAAGACAATTATCGTGCGCACTGTCGAGCTTGAGGGGGGGCAGCGCGATCTGTACGAAACCGTGCGTGCCGCGATGGACGAAAAAGTGCGCGAGGAGATCGCCAGCAAGGGCTTTAGTCGCAGCCAGATCGTTATTCTCGATGCGCTGCTGAAACTGCGTCAGGTCTGCTGCGACCCTCGTCTGGTCAAGGCCGTGTCGGCGCAAAAGGTCAGGCAACGCGCCAAGCTCGATCTCCTGATGACCATGCTGCCCGAGCAGGTCGAGGAGGGGCGGCGCATCCTGCTTTTCTCGCAATTCACCAGCATGCTGGCGCTGATTGAAATTGAGCTGAAGGCGGCCGATCTTGATTACGTCATTCTTACCGGAGATACTACTGACCGTGAAACACCGGTTCGCCGTTTCCAGGCGGGTGAGGTGCCGATTTTTCTGATCAGCCTCAAGGCCGGTGGCGTTGGACTTAACCTCACCGCGGCTGATACGGTGATCCACTACGACCCGTGGTGGAATCCGGCCGTCGAAAATCAGGCCACCGACCGCGCGCACCGCCTCGGGCAGGACAAGCCGGTCTTTGTTTATAAGCTGATTGTTGCCGGCAGTATCGAGGAAAAAATTCTAGCGCTGCAGGAGCGCAAGGCAGAGCTTGCCGCTGGCATTCTCTCTGAAGATCGTGACGTCGATGTCAAGTTCGGCACAGACGACATTGCCGCGTTGTTTGCGCCGCTGCCTGCCTAAGCCAAACCGGTGATCCACACCGAGTAGAGTTGATCGGCAAGGCGGCGCATGGCGATTAGGTGCGTTACCGCTTCGCGCTGCATTTTCTCGGGGGTTTGAATCGAGCTGGGAATTTCACTCAGTCCAGCCACTTCTTCGTTCCAGCTTTTGCACCAGCGGGCGATCATCTCAGGCGTCATCTCGACGTGGCATTGCATTGCGAGGTGCGGGCCAAGCGCAAACGTCTGGTTGGCGCAGTAGTTGTTGGCGAGGATGCGTGTCGCGCCGGGTGGGATGCTGAAGGTTTCACCGTGCCACTGGAAAACGGTGAGTTCCTCTCGCGAGTTCTGCCATTTGCTGCCAAGCCAGTGTCGCGCAATTTCGTTATCTTCGGAACGGGCGCTGCCCCAGCCGATTTCCTTCAGCGGATTCCTTGTGACGCTGCCGCCGAGCGCCTTGCTCATCAGCTGTCCGCCAAGGCAGTGGCCGATGACCGGGATGTCTTTGCCAACGGCGTCACGAATCAGCGCGCACTCCTGCGTGATCCATGGCAGCGGATCGTTGACACTCATCGGGCCACCCATGAAGCAGAGTCCTGAGAACGCATCGGCGGTTTCCGGAACCGGATCGTTCCGGTCGATGGCGATTACGTCGAATGGAATCGAGTGCGCTTCGAGGAATGTGGCAAAATAGGCTGCTCCCTCAATGGCTGTGTGGCGAAAAATGGCAACGGGTTTCATGACGAATTTACGGCGTGCAGAAAAGCGCGATATTACGCGCACGGTAATTTTCTGCCTATTCACTTTGTTCAGCGCGGCGCTGAATGCTGCCGATGTGGGGCTGGCCGGCTTGTTTCCGGGCAAGGCGTTGCTCACCATCAATGGCGGTGCGCCGCGGATCGTCGCGGTAGGTATTGCGACTGAAGAAGGCGTTAAAGTGCTGTCAATCGAAGGGGAAACGGCGACCATCGAGATCGATGGCAAGAAGCGTGTAATGCGCGTCGGCCAGAATGTCGCTGTTCAGTCGTCGGGCAAGGGACCGGCCACGGCGGTGCTGACTGCCGATGGGCGTGGACATTTTCTGACTGCCGGCAATATCAACGGGACGACGGTGCGGTTTTTGGTTGATACGGGTGCGTCGATGATTTCTCTCGGTGCCAGCGACGCGCGCCGGATTGGCATCGATGCGAGCAAGGGGCAGCCGGGTGTGGCGAATACCGCCAATGGCCAAGCAGCGGTTTCGCGCGTTAAGCTCGATACCGTTCGGGTCGGTGAGATTGTAATGAATAACGTTGATGCGTTGGTGCATCAGCAGGATATGCCGGTAGCACTACTCGGCATGAGTTTTTTGAACCGTATGGAAATGCAGCGTGATGGCGATACCATGACGCTGAAGAAACGTTACTAGGAGAAGCGCCATGCCCCACCGCGACGATGAAATCACAATGTTGCGCCGCGAACTTGAAATGCTGATGGGTGAGCGCCAGACGCTGTTGCAGGTTGCTGGTGCGAGTGCCGCATTGATCGCCAGTCTCGACAGTAAACGCCTGCCGGTTGGTGCGGTCGAGTCGGCCGACATGCTGGCAACAACGATCAATGCTTTGTCCGAAGAGACGCTGCAGGACGCGCTGAACGCTGTACGTGCCGAGATCGAGGAGGAGGAAGAGGAAGTCGGTGCCGGCAAGTAGAGCGATCGGCAGTGCCCAGTCGGGCACGATCGATCTGGCGCATTTGCGCAAGGTGCTGCATCCAGAACCTTCGCCGGCCGCTTATATTCTTGAAGATGGCGTGGGTGACGAAGCGCTGACGCCGGCCTCAGTGCTTTTCCCGATTGTGCTGCGTCCCGGTGAGCCGACCGTCTTGCTCACCCAGCGCACAGCGCACCTCAAAGACCATCCCGGGCAGATCAGTTTTCCCGGTGGACGTGCCGAACCGGAAGATCAATCGCCGGCGCATACCGCGCTGCGCGAGGCCGAGGAGGAAGTCGGCCTGTTGCCGGCGCATGTCGAAATTGTTGGCTATCTGCCGGAATACCGCACCGGCACGGGTTTTAGTGTCACGCCGGTGGTGGCGGTGGTCACGCCGCCGTTCGACTTGCGCCCGGATCCGTTTGAAGTCGCCGAGGTATTCGAGGTGCCACTGGCCTTTCTGCTCGATTCCGCGAACCATCAACAGCACTCGCTGCATTATCGCGGCAAGCTGCGTTATTACTACGCGATGCCCTACGGCGACTATTTCATTTGGGGGGCGACGGCAGGCATGATCATGTCGCTTTATCATGCACTTGGTACGCACCCCGGCAACCCGTGAGAAAGCCGCTGTCGGGGCGCTGTACCGCTACCCCGCTGGCTGTGGTATCTTTAATTCTTTCCAACGACACAGTGGCGCGCAATTACAAGCGCTGAACGGGTTTTTTTCGGGATGAGCTTGTTTTCTCTCATCGTCGTCCTGCTGCTGGAGCAGGTTCGGCCCTTGCCCTATCAACAGTTCGTTCGCGGGCCTCTGGCTTGGCTGGCGAATTTCCTCGAAGGGCACTTCAATGCCGGCGACCATAAACACGGTGCGCTTGCGTGGTTGCTTGCGGTCGTCAGCCTGACGTTGATGTCGGGTCTGGTTTTTCTTGTTCTTTACCAACTTAATCCGCTGCTTGCCTGGGTCTGGAACGTATTCATCCTGTATTTAACGATGGGCTTCCGCCAGTTCAGCCACTACTACACGGACATTCAGTTGGCTTTGCGCATGGGCGATGTGCCGCATGCGCGCCAGTTGTTTGCCGAGTGGCGCGGGCGTCCGGCTGACGATCTTTCCTCTTCCGATATTGCACGTCTGTCCATTGAGGAAGCCTTGGCTGCCTCGCATCGTCACGTGTTTGGTGTGCTTGTCGGTTTCGTTCTGTTGCCTGGACCTTGCGGTGCTGTGCTTTACCGTGTCGCATCATTTCTCGCCGAGTACTGGGGAAAACGGAGGAGCGTGGAATTCGGTGATTTTGGAACTTTTGCGCAACAAGCTTTTTCTATTATCGACTGGCTTCCGCTACGCGTTACTGCTGCCGGTTTTGCTATAGTTGGTAATTTCGAAGATGCGATTTATTGCTGGCGTACGCAAGCCGATAAATGGCCGGATGACGGGCTGGGTATTGTTCTGTCCAGTGGTGCCGGTGCCTTGGGTGTGCGTCTTGGTATGCCGGTGGTTGAGGCCGGTGAGATCGCCGATCGGGTCGAAATCGGTACCGGTGATGAAGCGGATGTGGATTTTATGCAGAGTGCTGTCGGGCTTGTTTGGCGTGCGCTGGTACTCTGGTTGTTGCTGTTGCTTTTGTTAGGGCTTGCCAGTCTGGTGGGCGGTTGATCGATTATTAGAAGGAGTTTCCCCATGAGCAAAGATGTCGTTGTATTAAGCGCAGTTCGTTCCGCCATTGGCGCCTTCGGTGGTTCGCTTTCCAGCATGGAACCTGCGGAACTGGCCGGTATCGTGATGAAGGAAGCCATTGCCCGCTCAGGCGTCGATGCGCAGCTGATCGGCAACGCGGTAGTCGGCAACTGCATCCCGACCGATTCGCGCTACGCCTATGTTTCGCGCGTCGCGTCAATCCAGGCAGGTCTGCCGATGGATTCCGTCGCCATGCAGGTCAGCCGTCTGTGTTCTTCCGGCCTGCAGGGTATTGTCACTGCGGCACAGAACATCATGCTCGGCGACTTTGACTACGGTATCGGCGGTGGCGTTGAAGTCATGTCGCGCGGTTCCTATATGATGCCGGCACTGCGTTCAGGTGCGCGCATGGGCGACGCCAAGGCGATCGACATGATGGTTGCCGTGCTGACCGACCCGTTCGGCGTCGGCCACATGGGCATTACTGCAGAAAATCTCGCAACCAAGTGGAATATCTCGCGCGAAGAGCAGGATGCATTTGCCTGTGAGTCGCAGCGTCGTGCAGCGGTCGCTATTGCCGAAGGACGTTTCAAGTCACAGATCGTGCCAATCGTCCAGCAAACCCGCAAGGGCGATGTGGTGTTCGATACCGACGAGCATGGCAAGGCCAGCACCACGATGGAATCGCTGGGCAAGATGAAGCCGGCCTTCAAGAAGGATGGTACCGTTACCGCCGGCAATGCCTCGGGCATCAACGACGGCGCCGCTTTCTTCGTGCTGGCTGCGGCTGATGTCGCTGCCAAGGCCGGTCAGAAGCCGATTGCCCGTATCGTGTCGTACGCCATTGCCGGCGTGCCGAACGAGATCATGGGCGAGGGGCCGATCCCGGCTTCCAAGCTGGCGCTCAAGAAGGCCGGGCTGACGCTCGACCAGATGGACGTGATCGAAGCAAACGAAGCGTTTGCTGCACAGGCGATTGCTGTGAACAAGGGTCTTGGTCTTGATCCGGCAAAGACCAACCCGAATGGCGGTGCCATTGCTCTCGGCCACCCGGTTGGTTGCTCCGGTGCATTCATCGCCACCAAGGCGGTTTATGAACTGCAACGCACCGGTGGAAAATATGCGCTGGCAACCATGTGTATTGGTGGCGGTCAGGGTATCGCGGTGATTTTCGAACGCATCTGATTCAGCGTTCAACACTCAAAAACCGACGGTTTGCCGTCGGTTTTTTTTCGTCTGGAGGTTTGACGATTCATGATTATCTGGCTGCAGCAGGCGCTTTTTCGTGGGAGAATGGGCAGACAGAGAACGTTCGGATAATTATAAGCAATGCCCTTCAGCGAAACTGAAATAGCACTTTTGAAAACCTCCAGCATCCTGCAGGATATCCCGCAGGGCGTCGTGCTGGCAGCCATTCTTGAACACGTTGACTATCAGTTCAATCTGCAGCCTGACGAGGTGTTCATCAACGCCGGTCAGGTCGAACCGGGTTTGTATATCATCGCGCACGGCACCATCGAGATGTTTATCATCAATTCGGACAACAAGGAAAAGGTGCTTGATTTTGCCAAGACCGGCGGCACGCTGGCCGAAGAGACCTTGTTCAGTGACCGACCTTTGCAATATTCGGCGCGCAGCCTGACGCAGGCGGCGGTGCTGCATTTGCCGAATGCGGTAGTGTCGGAATGGATCGCCAGCTACCCGGCGTTCACCCGGCGCTTGATGTCGCTGGTTTCGGAGCGTATCAATTTTCTCTACAAAGACATGCTGACCTTCTGCACCAAGAAGGCTACCTCACGCCTGATTTGCTACATCGTTTGCCATTTCAATGAAGCGCCGAAAACACCGGATGGTTCCTACAGCCTGCATCTGGCGATTCCGCGTAACAAGCTCGCTTCGCGACTGGGCATCAGCGACTCGCATCTGTCGCGTTCGTTTCGCGAGTTGCAGGAGCAGGGTCTGATTGTTCCGCAGGGGCGCGGTTATTTCATCCCCGACGTTCCAGCATTGTCAAAGTATGTTTGCCCGGGCGGTTGCGATTTCTGAGCGGTGCCCTGTGCCAGCAACTCGGCAGTGCGGCAATGCCTGACGATCGATTCAAGCAGTAAATTCTGCACCCCCGGTGGCAGGTCGTGTCCCATGCCCTTGATGATCTGCAGTTGTGCGCCGGCGATGTGTTTCGCCGTGTCCCGTCCTGCTGCGACAGGAACCAACGGGTCGTCGGCACCATGTATTACCAGGGTTGGCGTCTTGATCTTTGCCAGCTCCCGCCGGCGATCCCCCGAAGCGATGATTGCCAGCAACTGGTGGTATTGCCCAGCCGGATAATGCGACCGGCGAACGCCGCGCTCAAGGTGCTGGCGTAAAACATCAGGATCGCTCGGAAAACCCGGGCTGCCGATCACGCCAAACAGGTGAATCAGTTGATCGACGCGGCTTCCCACGTCGTCTGGTCGTGCTGGCCGGCGAAGCAACTCACGCAACACAGCAGGCTTGCCGTGCGACACGCGCCGATTGCCGGTGGTCGACATGATCGAGGTCAGGCTGAGCAGGCGATCCGGGTAGCGCGCTGCCAGACACTGCGCGATCATGCCGCCCATTGATGCGCCAATGATGTGGGCACGTTCGATATGCAACGCGTCGAGCAGGCCGATTGTGTCGTTCGCCATGTCATCAAGCAAATAGGGCGCGCGCACCGGCAAGCCGACCCATGCCGCCGCCATCGCCAGCAGGATGTTTGGCCGTTTGTTCCAGCGGATCTTCGATGAATGGCCGACATCGCGGTTGTCAAAGCGGATCACCCGGAAGCCCTGATCGACCAGCCCCTGACAAAACGCGTCGGGCCAGGCCAGCAATTGCATCCCCAGCCCCATGATCAGCAGGAGAGTCGGCGCCTCATTGTTGCCAAGCGATTCGTAACAGAGTTCGATGCCGTTGGCTGGCAATGTCTTGATTGCAGCGTCGGTCATGGCCTCAGCAGTCTGCGTTTTCAATAGTTCGCATGGCGTCGAGGATCGGGATAGAAGCGGCTCTTGACGCCGGTACGGTCAAACGGTTGCCAGTCGTCTTCAGGCTGTGCCAGGCGGTCGGCAATCGCGTAGAGCGCCAGCGGATTCATTCCCATGCCGAGATGGCTGGCCTGGACCTCAATGTTCTCGGTATGCGCGCTTTCGCGCTCCAGGCTGCATTGCCAGGCAACGACGCCATCGCTGCGACTGAAGATTGATGTTGTCGGCACGGGCGGCGCCGTACGGAGCGGTTCGTGGATGTCCGGTGCGCCGATCTTGTGGCCGGTCGCCCATTCGTAGATGCGCCACGCGTTGGTGGCTTTCGGGTGGCCAGTAAACGGTGTACCCAGCGTGATCACCTGACGCACCGCGTCCGGCATCGCCTTTGCCAGTTCGCGCGCATAGATACCGCCGAGACTCCAGCCGATCAGGCTGACTGCGCGCCCATGCTCCCGGTGCAAGGACGACAGGCGTTCCAGGCAAGCGTCGATCACCCCTTCGCGTGGCCCGCGATTGAGGCCAAGGCCCCAGGGATAGGCCGCATAGCCGCGATTCTTCAGGTAGCTACGCAATGGGATAGTGGAAAAATCGCCGGCGATCAGTCCGGGGAAAACCAGCACGGGATGACCGTCACCTTTCGGCGCCATGTTCAGCAGCGGTTTTGCTGCGATGCTGGCGCCATATTCCCAGCCTGCACGCAGCTCAAGAGCCAGTCGAAGCCAGCCGGGTGAGCGCAGCAGGCCGAGGTCGTACCAATGATGGGGTTCGTACATGGCGCCTCCATAGACCCAGGAAAAGTCATTATAAGCATCTTGTACATGCCATGACGTGGCCGGGCGAACCTCTTTCACCCGACTGGAAGCGCAATCCTAGCGATCTCCCGCACGTGCCGGCAGACGATAGCGCTGCTCGCGGTAAAGCCATGCGGGAAGCAGCGAATGCGCCAGTGCGCGCTGTTCCATCGGTGCGGCGTCGGCGGCGGGCGGCGCCGCTTCGAGACGTTTGCGTAGCGGGTCGTAGCGGCCGTGTGCCGGCGCCTTGTCCGGGCGCAATACCACGACATCATGGCCTTCCATCCACGCATAGTTCTGTTCATACTGCATCATGGCGCGCCCCGGCAGCGTATCGGTTTCGCGCGATAGATCACGCCCGATCATCGGGTGCGTGGCATCGATGCCGATCAACGAGAGCAGGGTCGTCGGCAGATCGATCTGGCTGACTACGCTCTTGATCCGGCGCGGTTTGATGTCGGCACCGAGGATCAGCCCGGGGATGTGGAAGCGTTCGATCGGCACCATGCTGTCTCCGCGCACGCGAATGTCGTGATCAGCGACCACCAGAAACACGGTGTCGCGCCAGTAGGCACTGGCCCGTGCCTTGTCGAAAAATTTTCCGAGCGCGTAATCGGCGTATTTCACGGCGTTATTGTCGGTTCCTTTTTCGTTGTCGTGCAGCTTGATGCGGCCATCCGGGAACTCGAAGGGTGCGTGATTCGATGACGTGAACACCAGGGTGAACGAAGGCTTGCCGCTCGCGTGCCTGGCGGAAATCTGTTCGTGTGCCTTGTTAAACAGATCTTCGTCGGAAACGCCCCAGCTACCCTTGAAAATGGGTGAGGCATAGTCGCCCTGGTCGACAATTGTATCGAAGCCATTGCCCATGAAAAAACTGCGCATATTGTCGAAATGCGACTCGCCGCCATAGATGAATTCGGTCTGGTAGCCGCGCTGCGACAGGATTTCGGCGAGCGTCGAGAAGTTGCGTTGGGCCAATGCCAGTTTTACCACGGCCTGCGCCGGCGTCGGCGGGAAGCCGGTGACTACCGCTTCAATGCCGCGTACCGAGCGCGTACCG